>JANYBQ010000174.1 GCA_025360705.1 Betaproteobacteria bacterium
ATAAGATAGTCGCTTACAGGAGACAACAGGTTTGACGTCTGGCCACCTGTTTTTTTAAAAGTAATCAGCGAAACAAAATTCTCACTCCCAAATACCTCATCCATCAAACACCGCACCAGATGCACATTCTCATCGCTGATCTGCACAAAACACGAGCCTGATGCATTGAGCAACTCACGCGCGACTAACAACCGGTCCCGCAGATAGCTCAAGTACGAGTGGATGCCCAACTCCCAGGTGTCCCGAAAGGCCTTGATGACCTCGGGCTCGCCACTGAGGTTTTCGTCCGCACCGTCCTTCACGTTACGGTCACCCAACTTCATTTGCCAATTGCTGCCGTATTTGATTCCATAGGGCGGGTCGATGTAGATACACTGCACCGCCCCCGCCATGCCTTCACGCTCCAGCAAGCTGGTCATCACCAGCAAACTGTCGCCCTGCACCAGGCGGTTTTGCCACTTGTCCGCCTGCTTGTAATACGACAGTGGCTTGTCCAACTCATCCATGGCCAACGGGTTACCAAACAGCTCGTTGGTAAACAACTCGTTCTGCGCGTCCTCGCGCCCTTTAAGGCTGTAAAGACGCGAAATGATCTTCTCGGGCGCTATGTGTTCGTGACGGTAAAGGCTGCGGATGTCGACCTGGAGCGCGGTTTGCTGGTCATCCGCGTCGTACTTGTGCATCCAGTACAGCTCGGGGTCCTGGCCGCGATGGGTGACCGGGTTCAACGAGACCGCTTTCACAGTGGGCTGGCCTTGCAAAGCATCCGCCTCTTGCCCAGCCTCTTCCCGACTGGGAATAAACAGCCGTTGGGCCTTGGTGTGCTTGATCGAATCAACCGGTTTGTTAAAGCCCACGGCGGTTTCGCCTGCGGTGGCTTTAGGGGGCTTGGGCGAAGCAGTTTTTTTGGTAGCCATGGCGGTCTTTTATTATTTGCAGCCGATGGCCGGACAAAGGAGTTTGCGCACACGCGCCAGCAACTCGGGTTTGGCAACACCCATCTTGGACTGAACCGCCAGGGCGTTCACGGAGAAAAGTTTATCGGCCCGCACGAAGGAGGTCTGGTTCAGGCGTCCGTTTGACAGATCGCTGGTTTTGAGCTCAAGGCAATGGGCATGGTGTCCTTTGCTGGTGACGGCCACAGTAACGAAATCACCATTCAAATCCGCGTCCGTTACCACCAACGCGGGCCGCGCCTTGAATCTGGCCGCACCCGAAGATGCGTCGCCCTCGGCCATCGGAAAGTTGAGGTGGACAATGTCACCGCTGAAGTAAGTCATAGAGTCAACTTGGCAATGCAAACAATTGGTCGTCGTCATCGTCCCATACGCTGGTCAAACTGGATGACTGCGCATTCATCCAGAAATGGCGCTCAGCCGCCTCGTCCAGCTGCACGCCGATACGTTCAATCGCCGCTGTCAAGTCGTTCTTGATGCGCTCGATGTCGGTGATTTCCACAAAATGCCAGGACAATCCATCCATCAATTGGCGTTGCCCGTTAACTGCCGGTAACCAGCGCTGCTGCATAAAGTAGCGCTTGAGTTCTTTGTCTTTGGCAAACCCGGTGATTTCCACGATCAGGTTGAACAATTCGCCGGCCGGGGTTTTAACGCGGCACAAAAAGTCTGGTAGGTACTTGCGCTCCGTACCTTGTTTGTCCACGTAAGGCACCTCAAAACCCAGGAAGGCGTTTTTGACGTAACTCTGAACTGCGTCTATCTGCTCGAATGTTTTGGCCGCGATCTGCTCCCAACTGTCGGTGTCGGCCACCACCAGGTTGACATGGCTTTTCTTGGTGGGATAGACCGGCTTGGCGGTACTGGCGCGAACATGGGCCGAACTCCCCTGCGGGTTGTAGCGGTTAAGCAGCGGAATGATGTGAGCTTCGCCCGCAACATGTTTTTCAATGGCCGCTGCCTCGATGCCCGCGTAAACACTCTGCGCCACGACCTCGGGGGCAAACAGGTACACCATGCGTTTAAAGCGCACATCGGTCTCGCCCACGACATCAATTTGGTGCTCGTACCACTGCTGGGCAATACGCCGGATATCGGTGAACTTTTCGAGCAAGGGACGTCCGTTTTCGTCGCGGTAGTAGCGCGATAACACCTCTTTGGCGACCCAGTACACCACCTCCTGGTCGCGCAGCTTGTCGGGGTCGTTGCGCAGTTCCACCCTGTCAGCAGAAAACGCCGTGCCCATCGTGGTCAGAGCAGGCAGCTCGGCCATATTGATCTTGAACTTCGGGCAGAGGCTGAAGTTGGCAAGAACATGGTCAGCATCGGTTTCTACCTTGTAACCCACGATATTGGGGAAGGTCATGGTCAGACTAGCGCGCTCAGGCATCGCGTGAAGGTAAGAGATGTCTTGCGGTGTGGGCAGCTCGCTGCTGCCACCTTTGAAAAACTTGAACGGCACACCGATGATGTGTGCGTACTCCGGCGGGAACTTGCCGGTTTTCGGGTCCAGGAAGTACTGCCGACGTCGCAGTGCGCGGCCGGCCACCTGCTCGCACAGCAATTGCGAGCCAAAGGCGCGGATACCTACGATATGGGTAACGGTGTTGGCGTCCCATCCCTCGTTCAGCATGCCCACGCTGACCACGCAGCGGATGTGTTCGCCGAGTTTGCCCGGGCGGCCAACCGTGTTGACAACTTCACGCAGCAGGTCGCTTTCTGTCAACGCATCAACAGATTTGTCAGGCCGGCTCAGACGGTAATCGCGTTTGAAGGCTTCAATCTCGGGTGCGAAGACGCGCTTGAACTCGTCGTTAACCTGGCCAGAATGCTCCAGAGCGTCGGAGTCGATCAGCAACGTGGGCGGCTTGTTGCGTCTCGCACCCGTGACCGCATCGAAGTTGGAGAACAGGGGTAGCGTGCCAGAGACGGCAAAGGGCTTGCCATCGTCACCGATGGTTTCGTAACCCGCGATGAGCTTATAAACCTCTTTGGAAACCGTGGTGTTGCTGCACACCACGATAAAAACCGGCGGGGAGGACAGCAAGTCCTTGCCGCGTTCACCCTGTTCGCGCAGGCCACGCTCATAGGATTCGTAATGCTTGTAGAACTGCTGCAATGCGATTTTGAGAAGAGCCGGCAATACCGGCGGCCGCTCGATCAAAGCATCTTCCTTCTTTGCCTTTTTGTCATCGCTGCGCTGGGTACGCTGGCCCTTTTTTGGCAACTCCGCTTTGCAATGTTCGTAAAGATTGCGCAGCTTGGGTTCGTCAAGCTCCTGCGAGGTGTCGTCCACGGGGAGAAAGGGAATCTTTACCAACCCGGCTTCAATCGCCTCGATTAGCCCGAAGTCAGACACCACCCAAGGGAAGTACGAATATGCCGGCCAGCCCGAACCCGACAAATAGTAGGGCGTGGCGGAAAGGTCATAGACGCTGTTTACTTGCCAACGGCTGGCAATGGCACGCAGGCCGCTGAACCATACGGCAGCACGCTCGTTTTCCGTGGCGCTGTTTTCCTCTTCGGTGTCTCGGCCTTTGGCGCGGGGCAAATAGCAGTGGTGGGCTTCATCGTTGATGACGACCAAGCGCCGGCCGGGCTTGAAGGAGCAGAGCACGCGTTTGAGCACTTGGCTGAGGTCCTCGCGCACCTCCACTTTTTCGCCTGTGGGTCCCAGCTTGCCGTCCATTGGGCTGCGTTTATTGCCGCCGATGAGACGGGGCTCCAGTGCGTGGTAGTTGGTGATGACCAAGCGCGCGTTGAGGCCAGGCAAAAGCCCCGCGTAGTTGACCGGTATCAACTGGCGCTCCCGGTAATAGTCGGCAGCATCCACATCATTGGTCGCCTGACTATCGAATCGCAGCACACCCAGTCGGTCACGAATCGTGATCCCGGGTGCCACCAACAGAAAATAGTCGGCGTACCGAGGGTCGTTGCGGTACTGGCTGCGGTTCAGGTAGTGGTACAGAATGAGGCAGCCCATGACTACCGTCTTGCCGGTGCCAGTCGCCATTTTGAAAGCGATGCGAGGGAGCCTGCTTGCCGGGTCTTCGACGGTTTCATTGGCTTGGCGCAGCCGGTTCAGAACATGGGTACCCGCATTGGATTTATGCGCGACTTCGTTCAGCCAGATGGCAGTTTCGACAGCCTCCTGTTGGGCAAAAAACAACTTCTTCCAGGCTGGGCGATCAGGGTTACGGAACCAGAAATCCAGCAAGTCACGTGTTACACGACTGGTGACATTTGGATAACCAGCGCTTCGCCAAGCCGCGATCTGCTCGCGTAGAAGGTTGACAAGTTCGTCCCTGAATTGCGTAGCGAAGTCGTTAAGGTCAAAAATGCTTCCCTGGGCTAGGGTGCCAATCGGAACTTGCGGGGTCTGAGGCGCAAATATCCGCCGACCCTTTCGGGGATCTTCATAGTTCAGGGAGCCGTCATTTGCAGTCGCGTAGTGAAACTCGGGTTCGCTGTAAGGCCCATTCAGAATAGGTGAGGCGGCAGCCTCGGGCAGTTTGCTGCCCTCAGTTCGTGTGGCCGGGTTTTGCCGCTTTTTTGCCATTTGGTCCAGTTATGGTTTCTCGACGCCTTCAGCGGCAGAGTTTATGGCTACTCAAAGCAAGAAAGCCACCTGCTCGGTGGCTTTCTTGCTACCGGATCCACGAGTGTTGTGCTCAGGTCACCACTTGCGCCAACTCACCCCGCGAATATTCTCCAGCCACCACCTGAAGGCTCTTGCCCTTGACCTTGCCGCCCTGGCCTTCGCAGCCAAACTGCATGTAGCGCTGCTTGCAGATCTGTTTAGCCGCCTCGCGCGCCGGCTTGAGCCAGTCGCGCGGGTCGAACTTGTCGGGGTTTTGCGCCATGTATTTGCGCACCGCACCGGTCATGGCCAGGCGCACGTCGGTGTCGATATTGATCTTGCGCACGCCGAACTTGATCGCCTTCTGGATCTCTTCCACCGGCACGCCGTAGGTCTCTTTCATGGCGCCGCCGTATTCGCGGATGATGGCGAGCAGGTCCTGTGGCACCGACGACGAGCCGTGCATCACCAGATGCGTGTTGGGCAGGCGGCGGTTGATTTCCTTGATGCGTTCGATCGCCAAGATGTCGCCGGTGGGTTTGCGCGTGAATTTGTAGGCGCCGTGGCTGGTGCCGATGGCAATGGCCAAGGCGTCGAGCTGGGTGCGCCGCACAAAGTCCGCCGCCTGTTCAGGGTCGGTCAGCAACTGATCGACGGTCATGGTGGCGTCGGTGCCGTGGCCGTCCTCCTTGTCACCGCGCATGGTTTCCAGCGACCCCAGGCAGCCTAGTTCGCCTTCGACGGTGACGCCGGTGGCGTGCGCCATGTCCACTACCTTGCGCGTGACGTTGACGTTGTAGTCGTAGTCGGCAATCGTCTTGCCGTCGGCCATCAGCGAGCCATCCATCATGACCGAGCTGAAGCCGAGGTCGATGGCGCCCTGGCACACATCCGGGCTCTGGCCATGGTCCTGGTGCATCACCAGTGGAATATGCGGGTAACTCTCGACTGCGGCGGAAATCAGATGTTTGATAAAGGCCTCGCCGGCGTACTTGCGCGCACCGGCACTGGCCTGCAGGATCACCGGCGCACCGACCTCGTCGGCGGCCGACATCACCGCCTGGACCTGCTCCAGGTTATTGACATTGAAAGCCGGAATGCCGTAGCCGTTGACGGCCGCGTGATCGAGCAGCTCGCGCATTGAAACCAGTGCCATGTGTGACTCCCAAAAATTAGCTGTGGTGCGGCGGCTTCGAAAAAACGTAACCGGCCTGCAACCATATAAATTTTACCGACTATTGGCCACTACCTGGGCACAGAGGCGTGCAGGAGCGTGCATCCTAAAGCACTTGGCAGATCTTCAGCATATTGGTGCCGCCGGGCGCCCCCATGGGTTCGCCACAGGTGATGGCGTATACATCGCCGCTTTGTACAATGCCGCGTTTTTTCAGATGCCCCTCGGCCTGCATCAAAGCGGTGTCGCGGTCCGAGCTGCTGTCCATCAATAGAGGCCGTACGTTGCGGTACAGAGCCATCTTGCGCTGTGTCTCCACGCGCGGGGTGAGCGCATAAATCGGGATCTGGATCAGGTGGCGGCTCATCCACAACGCCGTCGATCCGCTGTCGGTCATGGCCACGATGGCCTTGGCGCCCAGGTGGTAGGCGGTAAACAGCGCGCCCATTGCAATCGACTGGTCGATGCGGCCAAACGTCTTGCCCATGAAATCCGCATCCAGCTTGTCCGGGTCGTGACCCTCGGCGGCGTGGCAGATCTTGGCCATTTCAATCACGGTTTCCAACGGGTATTTGCCGGCTGCGGTTTCCGCTGACAGCATGACGGCGTCGGTGCCATCAAGCACGGCGTTGGCCACGTCGCTGACCTCGGCGCGCGTCGGCACCGGGTTGTTAATCATGGACTCCATCATTTGCGTCGCGGTGATCACCACCTTGTCGTGTTCACGCGCGAGTTTGATCATGCGTTTTTGCAGCGCCGGCACCGCCGCGTTGCCGACCTCGACCGCCAGGTCGCCGCGTGCCACCATGATGCCGTCGCTGGCCAGCAGAATCTCGAGCAGCTTGGGAATCGCCTCTGCGCGCTCGATCTTGGCAATCAGGCCGGGCCGGTGGCCAAAGTCCGCCGCCGCGACATTGCACAACTGGCGCGCCATTTCCATGTCGGTCGCGTTCTTGGGGAAACTCACCGCCACGTAATCGGCCTTGAAGCCCATGGCGGTGCGGATGTCGTCCATGTCCTTGGCCGTAAGCGCCGGTGCTGTAAGCCCGCCACCGAGCTTGTTGATGCCCTTGTTGTTGGATAACTCGCCGCCGAGTTTTACCGTGGTGTATATCGCTTCGCCCTTGACCAGGTCCACCGTGATCACGATCAGTCCGTCATTGAGCAGCAACACGTCGCCGGCTTTGACTTCGCGTGGCAGCGACTTGTAGTCCAGTCCCACCGCATCGACGTCGCCCAGTTCGGTACGCGCCGCGTCCAGCACGAACTTGGCGCCTGGAACCAGTTGAACCTTGCCTTGCGCAAACTTGCCGACGCGAATTTTCGGACCCTGCAAATCGGCCATGATGGCCACTTCGCGTCCGGCGCGTTGCGCGGCCTCACGAACCAACCGCGCCCGCTCGATGTGGTCCTGCGCCGCGCCGTGGCTGAAGTTGAGGCGGACCACGTTGACGCCGGCCCGGATCATTTGCTCCAGCAAGGCCGGATCACTCGATGCCGGCCCCAGGGTTGCAACTATCTTGGTGGCGCGACGTGGTGCCATGGGGAAGTCTCCTTGTTGTTGTACGCCCATTTTCCCATGGACGAATTACCAGCCGGTTATCGACCGGCGACGACGCCCCCAAAAGTCAGCCCGCGAAGCGCCGCGCGAGGATGTCGAACGCGGGTAATGGTTTGCCTTCCAGCAATTCCAGAAAAGCACCGCCACCGGTGGAGATATAACCAATTTTTTTCTCGATACCGTATTTGGCTATCGCCGCCAGCGTGTCGCCTCCGCCGGCGATGGAGAACGCCGTGCTGTCCGCGATTGCATGGGCGATTGCCTTGGTACCGGCTTCGAAGGCCGCGAACTCGAATACACCCACCGGCCCATTCCATATAATCGTGCCAGCCTGGCGCAACTGGTCGGCCAGCCGTTTGGCGGTCTGCGGACCGATGTCCAGAATCAGGTCGTCGTCCTGCACATCGGTAGCGGCCTTTACGGTCGCGGTGGCATCGGCCCTGAACTCTTTCGCGGTCACGACGTCGGTCGGAATAGGTACCGCGGCGCCACGCGCCTGCATCGCCTGGATGACGGCTCTGGCCTGATCGATCAAATCGGGTTCGGCCAGGCTTTTGCCGATCTTCAGCCCGGCGGCCAGCATAAAGGTGTTGGCGATACCGCCGCCTACGATGAGTTGGTCCACGTTGTCGGCCAGGCTTTTGAGAATGGGCAACTTGGTGGAGACCTTGGACCCCGCGACGATAGCCACCAGCGGCCGTTTAGGCGACATCAAGGCCTTGGTAATCGCGTCGATTTCGGCCGCCAGCAACGGCCCGGCGCAGGCCACTGGCGCAAATTGCGCAATGCCATAGGTACTGGCCTCGGCCCGATGCGACGTACCAAACGCGTCGTGCACGAAGATGTCGCACAAGGCCGCCATCTTTCTGGACAAGGCTTCGTCGTTTTTTTTCTCGCCCGTATTGATGCGCACGTTTTCAAGCATCACCAGTTGGCCGCGCGTCAGCTCTTTGCCACCCACCTTTACGCCGTCGACCCAGTCGGCGACCAGTGGCACGTCGCGGCCCATCAGCTCACCCAGCCGCTTGGCTACCGGTGCCAGCGAATCCCCGGGCGTGAACACTCCTTCGGTCGGGCGACCGAGATGGGACGTCACCATCACGGCCGCGCCCGCATCCAGTGCCATCCGGATACACCCTACTGAAGCGCGAATACGCGTGTCCTCGGTAATGTTTCCCGCATCGTCCTGCGGCACGTTGAGATCGGCACGGATAAAAACGCGTTTGCCGGCGACTTTGCCTTGCGCGCACAGATCGGAAAAACGGATGAAGTTCATGGGCGGATAAAGTAGCCGTGAAGATGGCAAATTGTAGGGTCAGGGGACATTCAACGGCAGGGTGCAAACCAGTCCATCTCCTTGCGGTACAGGCTGGTTTGCAGATCGAGCAGGCCCAGCAAGGAATGGAAAAGATTGTCGTGCGTCAGCGGTTCGCCCGCCTGTTGTTGCAGGCAACTTACACGCACGCCGCTACGCTTTTGCATGGCGGCTGACAGCCATGTGACCATCGGCACGTGGGTCTGGAAGTCCGGCGCCAGCGCGTATGGCAATCCATGCAGGTAGAGGTTGTTTTCGCCCAGCGACTCGCCATGGTCCGAGACGTACACCATGGCGCTATCCGCATTGCCTACCCGTGCCTTTTCATCGAGCCAGCGGGCGGTGCTGGCCAGCACATGGTCGGTATACACAACCGAGTTGTCGTACGCATTGAGGAGTTGCTCGCGCGTGCAGTTCTGCAACACATTGGTGGAACATTCCGGCAGGAACTTCTTGTACCCAGCGGGCGAACGCCGGTAGTAGGCCGGCCCGTGGCTGCCCATCTGGTGCATCACCACGACCACGCCGCGTGCCCGGCGCGCCGGGTCGAGCGCCGCGATGCGTTCGTCCAGGTCCTTCAACATGATCTCGTCCAGGCACTCGCCCCCTTCGCACAGGCCCGGCGCTTCCAGCGTACGTGTGACGACCTGCGTTACCCGTTCGCACAGATCTTTGCAGCCCGACTGGTTGTCCAGCCACAACACGGCCAGACCGGCGCGTTGCAGCACGTCGAGCAAGTTTTCGAACGGCTGGGAAGCGGACTCGTAATCGCGTTTGCCCAAGTGCGAAAACATGCACGGCAACGACGCCTGGGTATTGGTACCGCATGAATGCACCGCGCTGAAATAGGTCAAACCGCCGGCCGCCTTCAATTGCTGCATTTCCGGATTGGTCGGCCTGGCGTATCCGCCGAGCGAAAAGTTGGCCGCGCGGGCGGTCTCGCCCACCACCATCACTACCAAAGGCGTACGTTGCTGGCCGGTGTAACTGGGTCCAAGCTTCACATCCAGACCGATCGTTTGCATCTGGCGCCGCGCACGCGGGATCCGGTCACCCAGCAGTTTGCCGCTGGCATAAATCACATTCAGCGGGTTGATCAGGTAGCGCACTTCCTTGTGGTTGCGCATTAACGAAGCCAGGTCCTGGAACGACGCCAGGGTTACCAGCGCCAGCACGCCCACGGCCACCAATGCGCCCAGGCCGTTGCGCCAGGCCTGCGACCAGAACGGTCGCCGCACGATCTTGCGGCGTAGCAGCCACCAAAGCGGCAGACCGGCCAGCACCACGAAACTCAGCAGCAGCGGCCAGGACACCAGATCGCGCACCTCGCGCGCGTCGGTGTTGAACACATTGGCCATCATGGTGGCGTCGATCACCACGCTGTACTGCAACATGAAGTAGGTGCTGGTGGCGGCCGCCAACAACACCAGCACCGCCAGCGGCTTGACAAGCCGCGGCCAGGCCAGCAGGCTCAGCAGAGCCATCAACGCAGCCGCTATCCATACAGCGAACCCGAGCGAGAACAACACCCCGCGCCAGCCCGAGGTTTCCGGTACCACCGACAGCGCACGCCACAGCGGCAAATTGCCGGCCAGGGCGAGCCAGCAGCTCAGCAGCAGTACCAGCGTGCCCGGACGCCAGACACCGGGCAAATTCAAGGATTCGTCAATTGGCGAGCGCATCGTCTTCCATGATAAGAATACGCATGTCCAAGGATAGTGCACCGTGCTATGGGGAGCGACGCCGCTACCAGCCCCACACGACGTGCAAAGGCAGGTATATCGCCATGCCGGCCACGATCGTGAGCAACACATCCTTGCGCCAGAAGTAGGCGGCTGCGCCCGCCGCGGCTGAAAACAGCCGCGCGTCCTGCCAGGTGTTGACGAGATGTCCCTGCGCGATCATCACCTCGGGCACTACCACCGCTGCCAGAGCCGCGATTGGCGCGTACTGCAAACCACGCTGGGCCCAGTGCGGAAGACTCCAGGACTTGCTGGAAATCAGGAAGAAACTACGCGCCAGCACCGTGACCAGCGCCAGTCCCACGATCACCGCAACGGTACGCGGATCGATGTCGATCACAGCCTGTTAGCCTGGGTTTGAACGGACCTGAATTTCTCAAGCGTCATGCACAGTGCCACGGCGGCGCCAATCGCCACTACGATATTCAGCTTGAGCGGCAACGTATACGCCGCAACGCCCACCAGGCCCGCCACACCCGCCGATATCAGCCGCAGCCGGGTCGTGGCCAGCGAACACAAAATACCCACCAGGCACAGGATGCCCGCAAATCCCAGACCCCAGGTTTGCGGAATCAGGTTGGCCAGCGCAACCCCAAGTACGCTGAAGCCCACCCAGGTGAACCAATTGAACATGTCGTTGCCGGTCAGGTAAGCCTCTTGCGCCTTGCGGCCCGCTTCGTCCGAGGCGGGATGCGGAAACCTGCGAATGAACAATACGTAGTTCATGTCGGCGGTGAGGTACCCGTGCGTAATGCGCTCCCAGGCCGGCAGATGCGCCAGATAAGGTCGCAAATGCAGGCTGAAAACGACAAAGCGCAGGTTCACGCAGAAGCCGGTGGCCAGGACGATCCATAGCGGCGCACCGGCGACGATGAGCGGCGTCGCGGCCAACTGCGAGCTGCCGGCAAATACAAGCAGCGCCATCATCAGCGACTCGACCATACCCATACCCGACTTGACCATCGCCACACCGGTCATCAAGCCCCATGCCGCGATGCCGGGCGCAAGGCGCTGGAAGTCGCGCAGGCCGATCCGGAATTCGGGATGGGTGTAGTGGGCACGGCGAAGAAACATCAGGCACCTGCGGACGGGGAGACGAAACGCATACCGGGCTGCAATGCGGTGCCGCGCAAAAAAGCCCCCGCGTCCATGCGTTTGCCGCCGGCTCGCTGCAATTCGTGCAGGCGCAACACGCCCAGGCCACAGGCGACCTCGATTCCGCCCGCCTCGACGGCCAGGATGGTTCCAGATAGTCCGCCATGTTCGGAAGTCAAGTCGCCAACCTCGGAGCGCCATAACTTGACGACCTCGCCATCAAGCCCGGTCCAGGCGCCCGGACTTGGGTCGAAGGCGCGCACGCGGCGTTCAATCAGCTCCGCGCTCAATGTCCAGTCCACCAGTGCATGCACCTTTTCTACCTTGTGTGCATAGGTAGTGCCATCGATGGGCTGCTTGCGGGCCTGCACCCCCCCTTGCCCGGCCCTTTGTAGCACGTTGACGACGAGTTCGGCGCCTAGCGCAGCCAGCTTGTCGTGCAGGCTGCCGGTGGTGTCCGCATCCGGACCGGTGTGCTTGATTGGCAGATGCTGGACCAGCAGCATGTCGCCGGTGTCCAGGCCGGCGTCCATTTGCATGATCGTGACACCGGTGCAGGCGTCGCCAGCTTCTATTGCACGGTGGATCGGAGCGGCCCCGCGCCAGCGCGGCAACAAGGACGCATGAATATTGATGCAGCCCCAGCCAGGCGCGGCGCCGTCCCGCGGCGGCTGCATCAGGTCGAGCACCCATTGAGGCAGGATCAGCCCATAGGCGGCCACCACCATCACTTGCGCTTGCGCATCGAGGATCGCCTGGCGCGCCGCTTCGGCATCCGAGGCGAACCGGCCGTCCAGTCGCAGGCTGCGCGGCTGGGCTACCGCGATGCCGCGCTGGCGCGCAAACGCCTTTACCGCGGACTCGTGTAATTTCATGCCGCGCCCGGCCGGACGATCAGGCTGCGTCAATACCAGCGGCACCTCGAATCCAGCATCGCACACCGCGCGCAGCGCGCTGTGCGCGAACGCGGGCGTACCCGCGAAAATAACCTTCAATCGCGCTCCCCGCGCTGCAGTTTCAGCATCTTGGTCCTGATGCGGTTGCGTTTCAAAGGCGACAGATATTCGACGAAAACCTTGCCCAGCAAGTGGTCCATTTCGTGCTGGATACACACCGCCAACATGCCGTCTGCCTCCACGGTCCGCGACACGCCGTCGCGGTCCAGCGCGAGTACCTCGATGGCGTCGAAACGCTCCACGCCGTCGTAGATGCCGGGCACCGACAGGCAGCCTTCTTCATTGACGCGTTTCTCCGCGCTGGTCCAGCCAAGCTTGGGGTTGATCAACACCAGAGGACGGTCCCGCTGCTCCGATATGTCAATCACAATCAGCCGTTCGTGCACGTCCACCTGGGTCGCGGCCAGCCCGACGCCCTTGGCGTCGTACATGGTGTCCAGCATATCGGCGATCAGCTTTTCGATGCGCGCGTCCACTTGCTGAACAGGTCGGGCAACCTGATGCAGTTTGGGATCGGGATAGCAAAGAATGGGTAACAAAGCCATGGAATGTCAGACAAGATGTCGTTATTTTCGCTACTTTTTAGTTGGAGAGCATAAGCCGGCAACAGAAAACGTTGCCCAATCAAGGACTTGAGCGCAAAATCGTGCGTGATTTATCAAGACTTCCCAGGTCTGCGGCCATATGGCAGCTAACACTGAGCGACCTTCCGGGGCGACCACAATGCAGCAAGCAATGACCACAATCACTTTGGCAAAAACGAAAATGGCGCTGGCCGCAATGGCTGCAGTGGCCGGCTGGCTGATCGGCGCGCCGGCTATGGCGCAAAACCTGCCGGTAACACCTGGTCAAAAAGCGGTGGCGGCGCAGGTGGCGCAGGCCGGCGTGCCACTGAGCGAGCTCGCAGCCAACGCCCCGGACAGCTACACGGTCAAGTCCGGCGACACCTTGTGGGCAATCTCCGGCATGTTCCTGAAAAGTGCCTGGCGCTGGCCAGAGTTGTGGGGCATGAACCTGAACGAGATCCGCAATCCGCACCGTATCTATCCGGGGCAACAGCTCGTTCTTGAGCGCCTGAACGGTCGCGCGCGATTGCGCATGGCCGGCGCCGCTGGACAAGGCCCCCCGACGGAAACCATCCGCGTGTCGCCGCGTATCCGTTATGAAAGCCTGGACGACGGCACCTTGCCGACCCTCAAGGCGAATTTGATCGAACCGTTTCTGGCCGAACCCATCATCGTCGATGAAAACAGTTTGCTCGCCGCGCCGCGCATCGTCGCGGCCCAGGAAGGCCGTGTCTTGCTGACACGCGGCGATCGGGCCTACGCGCGTGGAAACATCGATATGCCTTTGCTGGACGCACCGGGCAAGCAGCAGGCATTCCGAGTTTTCCGCAATGCCACGCCGCTCAAGGACCCGACCAGCGGCGAAGTGCTTGGCTACGAGGCGCAATACGTCGGCAGAGCGCTGTTGGTACGCAGCGAATCCACGCAAACGGTGACCGACAAGAACGGCAAGGAAAGCCGGGAAGTTACGCCAGCCACGATAGATATCGTCGCCGCCAAGGAAGAGATGCGGATCGGCGACCGGCTGGTGCCTGAACCTGAACGCGAGTTGGTGAACTACACGCCGCGCGCGCCTTCAGGCAAGGTGGACGGATATATCGTATCGGTCTACGGCAGCGCGGTAGTGAACGCCGCCCAAAACCAGGTGGTGGTAATCAACCGCGGTACGCGCGACGGCATGGAGCGCGGACTGGTGCTGGCGATCCTGAAAGAGGGCGAACGCATCGTCGACAAAACCGATGCACGCAATACCGTGCTCAAGCTGCCGGAAGAGCGCAATGGACTGTTGATGGTTTTTAGTACCTTCGACCGGCTTTCCTATGCATTGGTGCTGGACATCCGGGATGGCGTCAAGGTCGGAGACCGGTTGGCCAACCCGCGTTAAGGTGGTTTATTGCGGTTTATTTGACCGCTTTGCGCGGGCGCGGTAGTGAGCCCGACGGCAAGCCGCAAAACAGCCTCGGTCAGGCATTGACTCTCGGGTATCCGGCGCTAATACATGGATCGCGAAGAACTTGCCGTCTGGTTGCGCCTCACGCTGACGCTCGGCGTCGGCAACGAGACCGCACGCAAATTGCTGGCGGCGTTTGGCCTACCCGAAAATATTTTCCGGCAATCCGCCGCTGCGCTTTTGCAAGTAGTAAGCCCCACCCAGGCGACCGCGATAAAAGCGACTCCGCCTGAACTTGACAAGCTGCTCGAAGCCACCTGGAACTGGTTGCAAGGGCGTCCCGAAAACGACCCGAAAGCGCCCCACAGGCGTATCGTCACGCTCGGGGACGCGCACTATCCCGCTTCGCTGCTGGCTCTTCACGATCCTCCGCTGATGCTGTATCTACTTGGCGATCCAGACCTTGTCCCCGGCCAATTGCAAAACGCCGTGCTTACTTCCACAGCCGCTGCGGCTTCGGCTTTGCAGCACGGTTTTGCCAACAGCATTGCGATCGTCGGTAGCCGCAATACGACACCGCGAGGCGCCGCCAACGCGCGGCAATTTGCCAAGGCGGTTGGCGAGGCCGGGTTGACCGTGGTGTCCGGCATGGCGCTGGGCATAGACGGTGCAGCGCACGAAGGCGCCCTGGACGCGGTGGGATCCGATACAAACCGACTGGCCACCATCGCGGTGGTCGGCACGGGCCTTGACCGGGTCTATCCCAAAAGCCATCTCGAGTTGGCCCGCCGTATTGCCCGACGTGGTTTGATCCTGAGCGAATACCCCATCGGAACGCCACCGTTCGAAGCCAATTTTCCAAAACGCAACCGCATCATCGCGGCCCTATCTAAAGGCACGTTGGTGGTTGAAGCAGCACTCAAGTCGGGCTCGTTGATAACGGCACGGCTGGCGGCCGAACAGGGCAAGGAGGTTTTTGCGATTCCGGGTTCGATCCACTCAACCCAGTCGCGCGGTTGTCATGCGCTGATCAAACAGGGCGCCAAACTGGTGGAATCCGCGCAGGATGTGCTGGAAGAGTTGCACTGGAATACCGTCCCACCGGATGCAGTGGATGCTAATGTCGCCTCCCACCAAGCCGACCGAATCGCTGCAAGCACCTTGCAACCCGATGACAGCAACGGTTTATTGAAAGCGCTTGGTTTCGACCCGGTGGGTCTGGACGCGCTTCAGGCACGAACCGGACTCGACATCGCCCACTTGCAGGCGCAACTGATGGGGCTGGAACTCGATGGACATGTAGCCCGGCTGCCGGGTGGCCTTTTCCAGCGTATCGCGGCGGCCTGATCGCGGGCTGTAACGCTTGCAGTGGCATCGCCCGCGAAGACAAAATTTCTGCGCTATATTGGCAGCATGTTTGAAGTGCTGGTGTTCGTGTACGAAAATTACTGGAGAGGCGATGCCTGCCCGCAAAGCGAACATCTTGAACGTAAGTTGAGCGCGGTGGGATTCGAGGCACAGGAGATCCACGAGGCTTTGATCTGGCTTAACGGCCTGAGTCTGGCGACCCGCAACACCGAGCTTGCGGCTGACGATGCGACGGTAACTATCGCTATCAGCGCACCGCCAAACGCGACGCTGGATCAGTCCCCCAACAGCATGCGGGTGTATTCCGTCGCCGAGCAGAATCGGCTCGGCTCCGAGTGCCTGGGCTTTATCAGTTTTCTCGAAACGGCAGGTGTCTTGCCGGCCCTTATGCGTGAGATCGTGCTGGATCGGGCCATGGCATCGAATGCCGACACCTTGTGCTTGGAAGACCTCAAGATAATCGTCTTGATGGTCTACTGGAGTTTTGGCGAGGAGCCCGACGCCCTGCTGCTCGACGAATTGTGCGACGACGCGACCGACCGCGTCGCGCATTGAAGTCCACGACGGCAGCGTTAACCCAGCAGCCGTTCCGGGTTCGCTTCCAGCTTGGCCAATGCGTCCCGAGTAGCGCGCACCGTCAAGGCTTCCTCTTCCTGCGGCAATAGCAGCCCGGCCTGCAAATATGCGGCCAGCCGCCCGCTCTGGAGCAGGTAGCTATGACCATCGGCCGAGGCGAACAGGTGCAATTGTTTGCGGTCGCTGCGCCACGCGAACTGAACCTTGGTTACCTGCCCGTTATGGTCCAGTGTAAACCAGCAACCCAACTCCAGTTCCTGGGCCCAGGCCAACATTGCGTTGGTGGGCTTCGACCCGCCGTTAGCCACCACGTCGATCGTGGCCGGGTCGATGCCCAGCATGAGTTCGATACTTTCGGCATCCAGCGGCAGGTCTCCCATTCCGTCTTCGCTGACAAAGTCTTCCAGATGGGCCAGGCGTTTGGCCATGGCCTCGATTTGCGCGGTTGGAATCGCCTGCGTCTTGGAAAGAAAAGCGTCGGCCAGGGTATCGCTGACAGTCTTGATGTGAACGTCCTGCTGGCTCGGCGCCATGCCCAGCAACGCCATACCGGTGCGTAAACGCTGCAGCAGTTTGGGCAGATCCTGGATCACACGTGCGCGGTCGGCGCGGTTGGGCTTGGCGCTGGCCGCCCAGACCAGGTCGGTGGAGGTTTTTTTCAGCTCCAGCGTCTCGGCATGTTGCGGCCCTTTCCGCACCGCTGCCACGGCCAGAACTTCGGCCCAGATCTTGAACAGGTAGGCCCGGATTTCTTCCCGTACTGGAATGTCCTTGAGCATATTGCGCATCTCGATGGTGTACTGGATCGTGAGCGTTTCTTTCTGCTCGACCTGCTGCGCCACACTGGCTACTTTTTGCGTCGCGCCGGTTCCGGTCAAAAACTTTTGCAGGAACTTCTGAAACTCGGCGTAGACCAGTTCATACACACGCTTGCCGGTCTCGGGGTATTGCTCAATCACCTGTACCACGCGTTTGATTTCCTTCTCCAACGCACCGCCCTGGATACCGCTGGCATCGAATCCCATCACGCACGAGCCCATGCGGTCGATCAGCTGCCGGGCGGGGTGATTCGCGGTGCCGAAAAAATCAGGCTCCGACAAGGCCACGCGCAGCACCGGCATTTGAAGCCGCGCGAACCAGACCCGAATACCAGGCGGGATGCGATCCTCCTGCAAAATAGACTGAAACATCAAAGCCACGATTTCGATCGTGGCTTTTTCGCCTTTGGTCTCGGCTTTTTTCTTGAGTTCGATGGTTTGCTCGCGCAAGCGCCCCGCAACCCGAGCCACGCCGGCCGAGCTGTAGTCCTCGATCATGGTGCCGCTGCCGCCATAAGACCCAGCGCTGTCCACGCGAACCGCGATCGCCGCCGCCAGCGCCGGGGAGGCCTGCTCATAAGACGTGGCATGGAACTCGGGCCCAACCCGTCCGACCAGCAGGCGCTTGAGTTGACCCAGCACGCCCTGCGCCCGGCTCCGCGCCCGGGCTAGCGGTGTGGCGGCGGTCATCATGCGCGTTTCGTCCTGCGTCAATATTTGTCCCGCATCGGCCCCGGCACGCCCGGCAAATGAACGTTGCGCCACATTACGCGGCATAGGAATGCCACCGGAACCGGTATCGATGGATGGATCGCCCCCTTGCCTGGAGAAGAGCGCAGCACGCGACGCGTCTTCGCGCATGCCGCCAGAACCCGGACCGGACCTGGCGCCGCCGCTGGAAATGAATCCACCCTGGGAGGACGAAATGCCCTGCGTCGTGTCGCCCACAATGCCATGGTGGCCACTGTGGGGCGCGGGGTCCGCGGACGGACGCGATGAGGGTCTTGAGCCGCCGCCCTGGGTCGTAGCGCGCCGGACCCGGTCTTTCAATTCGATCGTAGGCATCACGCCTTGTTCGATCAAAAACCCGTTGCTTTTGTTGTAAGCCTGTTTAAGGCGTTCGGATAAAAGTGCCTGCACCACATCGTTGACGAGCGGCCAGCTGCCGCTCGGCATACCCGCGGCCGCCCATTGCTCCACCATCTGCAACACCAGAACCTCCGGCCTGAAAATATCGTGCCGGCCCAGCTCGTCCGAGTTTTCCAGATACTTGATGCGCAGGCGCAAATCGTCAAGTTCAGCGCTGACCTTGTCCATCACCCGCAGTACCAGCCTGGACGCCAAAATCTTGTTTTCGACTACTTCGGTGCCGACCAGTTGCAGCGAGTCGATGTCCTGCAGATCGGTTTTGGCGAATGCGGGTGGTGGTAGCAGCGCCTTTTGCCAGCCTTTAACGGTCTCATCGCGCCAGCTTGTCCTGGCCCGCTGAAAGAACGTCCATGCATCGCGCCGAACCTGCATTTCCCGCGATGGCGCGGCCTCGTTGACCAGCACACTCAAACGTTCCTGCACCGCCGACCCAATGTCGGTCATGGCGCGGCCCGCGTCCGCTACAAAACGTTCCCGCGTTTCCTGCGCCAGCCGGCTGCGTTGGGAGGATGGTGGGGGTTGTGACGCCATGAGTCGGAAACCCGGTCAGACAGTGGCGCCAGCATTCGGGTCGTTGGGATCGAGGCCTTTCTGGGGAGTGCCCTTAACCAGATCCTCGCGCTTGATGCCTAGCCACATGGCAATCGCGGCGCCTACAAACACCGACGAATAAATGCCAAAGCAGATACCGATAGTGAGCGCCAGCGCAAAATAATAGAGCGTTGGACCGCCAAATAGCAGCATTGACAAAACCATGATCTGGGTGGAGCCGTGGGTGATGATAGTACGACTGATTGTGGATGTGATCGCGTTGTCGATTATCTGAACCGTATTCATCTTGCGGTAGCGCCGGAAATTCTCCCGAATCCGGTCGAAAATAACCACCGACTCGTTGACCGAATAACCCAGCACCGCCAATACGGCAGCCAGTACCGCAAGTGAAAATTCCCACTGAAAGAAGGCGAAAAATCCCAGAATGATGACTACGTCGTGCAGATTGGCGACGATCGCCGCGACCGCGAACTTCCACTCGAAACGCACCGCCAGGTAGAGCATGATCCCGATCACCACCATGCCCAGCGCTTTCAGCCCGTCCACCACCAATTCTTCACCCACTTGAGGTCCGACAAATTCCTGACGTCGCAGAGTCGCGTTGTTGTCGATTTTCTTCAGCGCGGCAAAAGCGGTCTCGCTTTGCCGTGCCGAGCTGACGCCTTTTTGCGATGGCAAACGGATCATCACGTCGCGCGCCGTTCCAAAGTTCTGCACCTGGATGTCGGTATAACCCAGGCCTGCGATCACCTCACGGATCTTGCCTACATCCGCGGGCTGCGCGTATCCAACCTCCATCACCGTGCCCCCGGTGAATTCGACCGACAGGTGCAAGCCCCGATGGGCCAGAAAAAACACCGCCAGCGCAAACGTCACGAGGGAAACCGCGTTTAGCACCAACGCATGACGCATGAAAGGAATGTCGCGCCGGATCTTGAAGAATTCCATCTCTTATTTTCCCTGTCCGGAAGTTGCGGCCACGGCGCCGCCGTCGGGCCGCCACACCGTGCCGATCGACACACCCTTGAGCTTCTTGACACGCCCGTACCAGAAATTCACCAAACCGCGCGAAAAGAACACCGCAGAGAACATGCTGGTCAAAATGCCGATGCAGTGCACCACCGCAAAACCGCGCACCGGGCCCGAGCCGAAAATCAGCAAGGCAAACCCGGCGATCAGCGTCGTGACGTTGGAATCGAGGATGGTGCCCCAGGCGCGCTCGTACCCCGTGTTGATGGCTGCCTGCGGCGAAGCGCCGTTGCGGAGTTCCTCGCGTACGCGTTCATTGATCAACACGTTGGAGTCGATCGCCATGCCAAGCGCCAACGCCATGGCGGCCATGCCAGGCAGTGTCAAGGTAGCCTGCAACATCGACAACACAGCCACCAGCAACAACAGGTTGACCGCCAGCGCAATGCCGGAGAAAAGGCCAAACACCGCGTAATACACACACATGAACGCCACGATCACCAGAAAGCCCCAGGTAACGCTGTGAAAGCCTTTGGCGATATTCTCGGCGCCCAAGCTTGGCCCAATGGTGCGTTCTTCGATAATTTCCATCGGTGCGGCGAGCGAGCCGGCGCGCAGCAGCAAAGCGGTGTCGGCGGCCTCCATGGACGTCATGCGACCTGAAATCTGAACTTGGCCACCGCCGATCTCGCTCCTTATTACCGGCGCGGTAACGACTTCGCCCTTGCCTTTTTCGAACAGCAGGATGGCCATGCGTTTGCCGATGTTTTCACGCGTCACATCGCGAAAGATACGTGCGCCCTTGGCATCCAGGCGTAGATGAACCGCTGCTTCCTGCGTCTGGTTGTCGAAGCCGGGCTGGGCATCGGTCAAATTTTCCCCGGTCAAAATGACCTGCTTCTTGACGATCACGGGCTGGCTGTTGCGCTCCAGGTAACGCTCGTCGCCAAACGGCACCGGACCGGTGCCGGACTCCGCCGCGCGCGCTTCGGCGCTCTCATCTACCAGCCGAACTTCCAGCGTGGCGGTACGGCCCAGAATATCCTTGGCCTTGGCGGTGTCCTGAACTCCCGGCAGCTGAACCACGATGCGGTCAACGCCTTGTTGCTGTATCACCGGTTCGGCCACACCCAATTCATTGATCCGGTTGTGCAGCGTGACCATGTTCTGTTTCAGCGCCTGATCCTGGATCGTGCGCGCGGCCGGGGGTTTGATGCTGGCTGTCAGCTTGATGTCCGTACCATCCGGCGCTTCGACCGTCTGTAGTTCCGCGAACTGGTCGGCGATCACCCGCTTGGCTGCATCCAGAGTTGCGGCGTCGCGCAGGCGCACTTCGATGGTCTGGCCGACGCGGCTGATACCGCCGTGGCGAATATTCTTCTCGCGCAACACCGTTCGCAAGTCGCCCGAAAGCGACTCGGCCTTTTTAGTCAGGGCCGCTTGCATGTCGACTTGCAGCATGAAATGCACGCCACCGCGCAAATCCAGACCGAGATACATCGGCGCCGCACCCAGCGCGGACAACCACTTGGGCGAACGCGACAGCAAATTCAGCGCAACTACATAAGCCGGGTCGGACGCATCGGGCACCAGTGCCTTTTGAATCGCGTCCTTGGCCTTGAGCTGGCTGTCAGTATTGTCGAAACGCGCCTTGATGGAGTTGCCGTCGAAGGTGATGGCATCTGCCCCGACACCTGCCGACTTGAGCGCCTCTTCTACACGCGCTTGCGTGCCGCTGTCCACCTTGATCGTGGATTTGGCCGAAGAAATCTGTACCGCGGGGGCTTCGCCGAAAAAATTCGGCAGGGTGTAAAAAAAGCCCACCAACAGAGCCATCACGATGATCGCGTACTTCCATACCGGGTAACGATTCATGTTAAATACGCCACCAGGTTTTCGGCGCGCTCAGAGGTCGTGAAGGTTTCGTAGCGAGCGAGCCAGGGTGCCGTCGAGCACCGCAGGCGCCAGATCGGCGCGCGCAGTGGAAAGAGTCATGACCTCTCACTTGATAGAACCTTTCGGGAGCACCTGCACGACCGCGCTGCGTTGTACCTGCAATTCAACACCGTTGGCCACTTCGAGCGCCAGGTAGCTGTCGCCCATTTTGGCGACTTTGCCCAGGACCCCGCCAACGGTGACAACTTCGTCCCCTTTGGCTATCGCGTCGATCATGGTCCGATGCTCTTTCTGCTTTTTCATCTGGGGACGGATCATGACAAAATAAAGCACCACGAACATCAGTACCAGCGGCAACATGCTCGTAAGCGACGAGAACATGTCACCTCCCGCAGCAGCGGGGGCAGTTTGGGCAAAAGCGGAAGAAATGAACACGGGCGACTCCACGACAACTGTTAAATGAGTTCGCCCGCGACTCATGGTTCGCTGGCAAACGGATAACCTTGCATTGTATGCGGCGCACCGTATCGGCGGCCTATCGAAACTCCCGAACTCCCGAACTCCCGGCTTCCGATACCCGGAACTAGGCCGATTGCCGCAGCGGCTCGCGCCAGCGCTGCATCAAGACCTGCCAGTGCTGTCGCGCGGCCTTGAGGTTGCGTTCTTTCACATGCCCATATCCCTTGATTTGCTCCGGGATTCGCGCAATCTCCACCGCGGCTGCGTGGTTGGCCGCATCCAGCGAGACCAGGACTTCATCGATGCTGGACTTGTACTCGCCAATTAACGCCCGCTCGTGGCGGCGCTCTTCGGTCCGGCCAAAAATATCCAGCGCGGTACCTCGCAAACCCCTGAGTTTGGACAGCACCCTGAATCCGGTCAACATGGCCGGGCCGAATTTCATTTTCTGCAACTCACCCTTTGCGTTCTTCTTCGCGATCAACGGCGGCGCGAGGTGGTAGTTGATTTTGAAATCGCCTTCGAACATGCCATTGACGCGCGCCAGAAACGCGCCGTCGGTGTGCAGGCGCGCGACTTCGTATTCATCCTTGTAGGCCATCAGCTTGAACAGGTAACGTGCCACCGACTCGGTAAAAACAGTCTTGTTCAGGCCGGCCTCGCGTCCACGCACCTTGTCCACGAACCCCTTGTAAACGGCCGCGTAGGCGGCGTTTTGGTAGGCGGTCAGGAACTCGACGCGCAGGCTCACGATATCGTCCAGCGACTCGCGCTTTTTGAACTGGAGCACTTGGCCCGGTGCAAGCAGTTTTTCCACGCTGGCCCAGTCGTGGGCGGCGCGCCGGCCCCATTCAAATGCTGCCTTGTTGTTCTCCACCGCTACGGCATTTAGCTCAATGGCACGCATCAGGGATTCGCGGCCGAGCGGTATCCAGCCTTTTTGCCAGGCAAATCCCAGCAGCATCGGGTTGGTGTAAATGCTGTCGCCCATCAATTTCGTGGCGGCGGCATCGGCATTGAAAGTAGCCATGCAGGTGGCGCCCACCGCTCTGGAAATTTCGACCGCGCAGGCATCGGCCGGGTTCTGCCAATCGGCGTTTTTCACGAACGCCGCCGTAGGTGCACCGTGGGAGTTGAGCGCGACATGCGTGCGGCCCTCGCGCATGCGCAGCATGGTTTCCCTACCGGCCGTCACGATCGGATCGCACCCGATGATCAGGTCGGCGGCGGCCATACCGACGCGGGTCGTGCGAATGTCCCGCTGGTGCGCGCCGATCATTACATGGCTCCAGGTAGCGCCGCCTTTTTGCGCCAGCCCGCCGGCGTCCTGCGTGACGATACCTTTGCCCTCAATGTGCGCCGCGACTCCGAGCAACTGCCCGATCGTGATAACCCCGGTGCCGCCCACACCGGCTACAACAACGCCCCAGACTTCCCCGTTGACCAACTGCGTTTGTTGGATCACCGGCTCCGGCAAGGCGCCAAGCTCGAATGGCGAGACCGCCTTTTCCCTGGTGTTCTTTTTGAGTTGCCCGCCCTCGACCGTAATGAAGCTCGGGCAAAAGCCCTTGAGGCAGGACAGGTCCTTGTTGCAGGTGGACTGATTGATCTGGCGTTTGCGGCCAAACCCGGTTTCAAGCGGCTCCACGCTCAGGCAGTTGGATTGCACGCCGCAGTCGCCACACCCTTCGCATACCAGCTCGTTGATGACTACCCGTTTGGCCGGGTCCACCAGGCTGCCACGCTTGCGCCGGCGCCGCTTCTCCGTGGCGCAGGTCTGGTCGTAGATGATGGCCGTGGTGCCCTTGATTTCGCGCAACGCGCGTTGCACCGAATCGAGCTGGTCGCGGTGCAGCACATCCACGCCCTCGACAAGTTTTACGCCCTCGTATTTTTCCGGCTCATCGGTGACCACGACTATCTTGACGGCGCCCTCGGCACGCACCGACTGCGCGATCTGCGCCACCGAGTGGCCCTCGGCGCGTTCGCCCACGCGTTGCCCACCGGTCATCGCCACCGCGTCGTTGTACAGAATCTTGTAGGTGATGTTGACGCCTGACGCGATGCTCATGCGGATGGCCAGCAGCCCGCTGTGAAAGTAAGTGCCGTCGCCCAGATTGGCGAACATGTGCTGGTCGGTGCTGAAGGGTTGTTGCCCGACCCATGGCACGCCTTCGCCGCCCATCTGGGTGAAGCCGACCGTGCTGCGGTCCATCCATAAGGCCATATAGTGGCAACCGATGCCGGCCATGGCACGCGAGCCTTCAGGTACTTTGGTACTGGTGTTGTGCGGGCAGCCCGAACAGAACCAGGGTGGGCGGTCCGCGCCTTTGTTGCCGCCCAGTTCCAGAGCCTGCATTGCGCTTTCCTTGGCTTGCAAAATCGCCAGCTGCATGTCGATGCGCGCGCAGATGTCGGCGTCCAGGCCCATCTTCTGCAGGCGTTTGGCGATCGCGCGCGCAATCAGCGCGGGCGACAGGTCGGCATTGGCGCGCAACAAGGTGTTGGCGGTCGGGTTCGGCATGGACCACTCGCCACCCGAAAAATCCCCATCCACCTCGTTGAACTTGCCGTAGATATGCGGCCGCACGTCGGCGCGCCAGTTGTACAACTCTTCCTTGAGCTGGTACTCGATGACCTGGCGTTTTTCTTCTACCACCAGGATTTCCCGCAGGCCGGTGGCGAACTCGCGTGTCAACTGTGCTTCCAGCGGCCAGACTACGCCGACCTTGTGCAGGCGAATGCCCAGCCGGCGGCAGGTTGTATCGTCCAGCCCCAGGTCGATCAACGCTTGACGGGTGTCGTTGTATGCTTTGCCACTCGCGATAATGCCAAAGCGGTCGTTGTTGCCCTCAATTGCGTTGTAGTTCAGGCGGTTGGCGCGGATGTAGGCCAGCGCGGCATACCACTTGTAATCGAACAGCCGGGCTTCCTGCTCCAGCGGCGTGTCGGGCCAACGGATATGCACGCCGCCGGGCGGCATTTCGAAGTCTGGCATTACGATCTTGACCCGCTCGGGGTCGATCATGGCGGTAGCGCTCGACTCCACGATCTCCTGAATCGTTTTCATGCCGGCCCAAACACCGGAAAAACGGCTCATGGCAAACGCATGAATGCCCAGGTCGAGGATTTCCTGCACATCGGCCGGAAAAAACACCGGCAGGCCACAGGCCTTGAAAATATGGTCGCTCTGGTGCGCGGCGGTGGAGCTTTTTGCGACATGGTCATCTCCGGCTACTGCTATCACCCCACCCCAGGGAGTGGTGCCGGCCATATTGGCATGTTTGAACACGTCCGAACAACGGTCCACACCCGGACCCTTGCCGTACCAGATGCCAAATACGCCGTCGAACCTATTCGTGCCGGGAGGAGAAAAACCCAGTTGCTGCGTGCCCCACACGGCGGTTGCCGCCAACTCTTCATTCACGCCGGGCTGGAACACGATATTGTGCGGTTTCAGGTATTTGGCCGCCTTGACCAATGATTGGTCGTAGCCACCCAACGGCGAACCCCGATAACCGCTGATGAACCCGGCGGTGTTCTTGCCGGCCATGGAGTCCCGCTGCTGCTGCAACATGGGCAGCTTCACCAGCGCTTGCACACCGCTCATGAAAGCGCGGCCGTATTCAAGCGAATATTTGTCGTCCAGCGCCACGGTTTCAAGCGATTTGCGGATGTGTTCGGGCAAGGGGGCATTCATTGTGTGCGAGTTCTCCAATCAGGGCTTACAGGCGTCAACTGTGGCAAAGTGTATGCTTGCCCTGCCGATAAGTGTTTTCTTTCTTTGCCGTTTTTGGACAAGGAGAAGAAAGAATCTTGCTCAATTGACATAAAAATGGAAATCCTGGACAAGTTCGATATCGCTATTTTGAATCAGTTGCAGGCCAACGGGCGGCTCACCAACGCAGAGCTCGCGCAGCGCGTGGGCCTTAGCGCGGCACCCTGCTGGCGCCGGGTGAGAGCGCTGGAACAAAAAGGTTTCATCACCGGCTACCGGGCAGAAATCAACCGTCACAAAATCGGTCTGGGCGTGCTGGCTTTTGTGCGACTTGACGCCGAACGCAATACCGGCGACGAAACCAGACTGCTCGAAGATGCCATCCACAAATTGCCCGAGGTCGTCGCCTGCCACTACATCAGCGGAACCGGAACTTTTGAACTACAGGTAGTGGCGCGGGATCTGGACAGTTTTTCGCGCTTCGCGCTGGGCAATCTCATGAATCTGCCCAATGTAAAAGACATCCACACCCGTTTTTCGCTGGGCGAGGTCAAGTCCAACAGTGTTTTGCCGCTGGACCATCTCGGGCCGCGCGCCGCGCCTATTTCGGCCAGAGCACCCACAGTTGCAGGGGCTGTTTCAGGCGCCCAGCAAGCTCCCCGGCCTGCGGGCCCCATCCCGCGAAGTAGTCGGCCCGCAACGCACCGGTGATGGCACTGCCGGTATCCTGTGCCAGCACCAGCCGGCGTAACTCGACCACCGGGCCAGGAGACACCAGCCACACCGGTGTACCGTACGGAATACTTTCACGGTCCACCGCGATCGAGCGGCCCGGCGTCAGTGGCACGCCCTGCGCGCCGCGCGGTCCGAAACCGGCATCCAGATCGGACAGCGGCTCTTCGCGAAAAAACACCGTGCGCGGGTTGCTCCACAACATGTCGTTGAGGCGTTGCGGGTTTTGTGCCACCCAATTCTTGATGGCGGGCCACGATGCGTCCGCCACCTGCCCCCGGTCCAGCAACCAGCGGCCGACACTGGCATACGGCTGGTTGTTGGTGGCCGCAAAAGCCATACGAACAGTCCGCTGCGCGCCCCCCGGCTCGATCATGCGCAGGCGGCCGGAACCCTGAATTTGCAACACCAGCGCGTCCACCGGATCGGACAACCACGCAATCTCCTGGCCACGCAGTGCGGCCCTGGCCTCCGGCAGCGTGTCGATTTCCTGCCGTGTAAACCAGGGCTTGCGGTCGGCCAAGCCCGGTGGTGGACGGTACAGCGGGATCTGGAAATCGGGCGAGCGGGTCCGCGACGCCTGCATCACCGGTTCGAAATAACCGGTCAGCAGGCCGTCGCCCACGGTTCCCAGCGGCTCCACGCGGTACGGCTGCAAGCGTTGCAACATCCACTCGCGCTGTTGCGCGCCTGAGGCAAGGCTCAACACGCGAATATCCGGGCATAAGGGAGCAAACACAGCGCCGGGACGCTCGCAACTCTTGATCCAGGCGTTCCAGGCTTCATACAATGCGTCGTCCGCGAAACCGGGCAAGGCGGACCAACGCACCGGTACCCAACGGCTCTTGGCCTGCTGCAGCATGGGCGGCAAGGGCCCCATATCTTCGGCAATGGTCGCGGGCGCCGTATCGGTGGGCGCGCCCGGCGTCGCCAAGACCGGCGCGGTTTCAGGGTTACGCGGCGGCCCGCCGGCACAACTCGACAGCATTCCTACAATAACCGCGCCGATTAGTGCAAACGCAATACGCCACAGGAGTCGATTCATGGGTCTTATTCTTATCGAGGCGCTCGGTGCCGGTGTGTTGCTGGTGCTGATTGTCTGGTGGACTATGTTTTCCGGAAGGGTCAAGGGCGAACTACCAGCTACCCAGGCGCCTGAAAAGCGCCCGAACGACCGCGATACATAAGCCGGTGCCCGTGCCAATGGAGTGGCGAGAAAGTTCACGCCGGCTCACCGCTGCTGCAACAGGTTGGCGAGTTCCACCGCGGATTTGACATCCATCTTGTCGAACACACGTGCCCGGTGGACCTCCACCGTACGAACGCTGATATCGAGCTGCTCGGCGATCAGCTTGTTGGGCAGGCCTTCCGTTACTAGGCGCATGACGGAGCGTTCGCGCTCGGTCAGGTCCGCGACCTTGCGTCCAACCCCTTCCTGCTGAAGCCGCTGTTTCAGGAACTGGTCAGACTGAACGATGGCCTGTTCGATCCGGTCCACCAGGGCGTTGTCCGAAACCGGCTTCTCGCAAAAATCGAACGCGCCCCGTTTGACGGCATCCACGGCAGTGGGCAAGTCGGCGTGGCCGGTTAAAAAAATCACCGGGATGACTTGCGTCAAGCCGCGCTGGACCATCGTCTCGAACAAGGCCAGCCCACTCATGCCCGGCATGCGCACATCGAGCAATACACAACAGGGCTGGGTTTGCACATAACCGGAGCGCAACATCTGGTCGAAGGCTTCGGCACTGTCGAAGGCCTGGCTGGGCAGATGGCGTGAGCGCAGCAGCCAAGCCAAGCCGGCCCGTACGCTGGCATCGTCATCGACAATAAATACACTGGCGTTGGGTACGGGCTGCATGCCGGTATCCTAAATCCTCTTGGCGGCTTGCGACGCCGAGGCCACCGGCAGAGTGAAACGAAACACCGTGCCTTGCGGGAGATTGGGTCCGAACTCGAGGAAGCCGCCGTGTTGTTCGATCACGGTACGGCACAGGGACAGGCCCAGTCCCATGCCTTCGGACTTGGTCGTAAAAAACGGCGTGAACAACTGGTTCGCCACTTCCGGCGTGATGCCCAAGCCGGCATCGGCCACCGAAAACTCCAGCCAGCCATGGATATGCGAGGTGCGTTCATTCGACGCCGCGCGTTTGACTTGCACCACCAGCGCGCGATCGACAATCGTCGGCTGGTCCATGGCCTGCATCGCATTGCGCGTCAAGTTGAGCAACACCTGCTCCACCATGGTCCGGTCGCACAAAGCCTGGGGCAGGTGGTCTTCCAGCCGCAGATCGATACGCACGCCCAGTTTGCGCGCCTGCAAGCTGACCAGGGGCATGATGGCGTCCAGCACCGCCTGCGGGTCCACCGCCTCGCGCGCATGCTCCCGGCGCCGCACGAAGTCATGCACGCTTTTTATCACCTTGCCCGCGCGTTGCGCCTGTTCGGCAATCTGGCGCATGGCTTCTTCAAGGTGCAGGTCGGATTCGGACTGCTTGCGATCCTGCAACATGTTGATCGAGCCGGTGGCATAACTCGAAATCGCGGCCAGCGGCTGATTGAGTTCGTGGCTGAGCAGGGACGCCATTTCTCCTACCGTAGCCAGGCGAGCCGTGGCCTGCAGGCGCTCCTGCGATGCGCGCGACATCTCTTCGACGCGGCGCTGTTCGCTGATGTCCAGAAAAGCGCTCATCCAGCCGGTCTGCACCCCATACGCATCGATCAGCGGCGCCTCGATGATGAGCACCGGAAAACGCGATCCGTCCTTGCGCATGAAGACCGACTCAAAACCTTCGCGCGGCGGCGAGTTGCCTCGCAGCCGGATGGCCTGGCGCTGCTGGTATTCGCCGGCGAGTTCGGTCGGCCAATAAGGCGCCGCCGCCGGGCCCAGCAGTTCCCGCGCGCTGAACCCGACCATCTGGCAAAAGGCCGGGTTGACATAGGTGGTGTGCCCATGCAGATCGCGCGCGCGCAGCCCGGTCACCAGCGAATCTTCCATCGCCTTGCGAAACGCCAGCGCCTCGGCCAGCCGTTGCTCCGCGCGTTGCCTTTTGCGCATGTCACGGGCCAGCAACACCAGCACCGATGCCAGTGCAATCGTCATCGCAACCACCATGGCGGTCAGGACATTGGGAAACAGATCGGGCGTAACCCGCCAGCTGTCGAGCCGCAGCACCATGGTGAGCCCGGGCAAGTCCAGCAACTGGGACGCAGTGAACGCACGGTTGCCGCGCCGCGACACACCGTGAAATGCCAGGCGTGTACCGTCGGCCTCGGTGAACGACACGTCCTGACCGCGCCCCAGCTGTTTGCCGATCAGTTCGGTCAGGACATCGTTCAACGAGTAAGTCGCCACCAAGTAACCGGTCAATGCCCCGCCCGTGGTCAACGGCACGCAGAGTTCCATTACCTCAAGGCCCAACCCTTCGTTTTGCGGCACGAAATAACTCGGTGCGTAGGCAGGTCCGCTGGCGCGCCGCGCATTGGTGCAGGCCAGCAATACGTCGGGCTGCGCGTTGTTGCGGCCCAGACGATCGAATACCGGCGCGCGAAAACCCGTGTCGAACTGCGCCAGGGTGACCAGAGCGGTGTCGCGCCATTCGATACGCAGCAACTCGCGGTGTTCGTGCAGCAAACCCGCGGCATCCAGCGCCCACCGGTCGCGGTGCACCGGATTGCGCGAATGCAGGGCCTGCAGGCTCTCGACATTGCGCACCAGCGCACTGCGCAGGTCGCTCACCGCGTCGGTGGCATCGCGGTCCAACCGGTCCTGGACCTGGCTTTCCTCATACCGTCCCGCCAACCAAACCAGCATCGTCAATACCGCCGCGATCAGCACCACCAGCAAAGCCCACAGGAACCAGCGACGCGTCCCGAATGTAGAGCGCCGGCCCGGCAGCAAGGCCCGGCGCATCACAATACGCGATGCTCCAGCGCCGGCAGATGCCGGCGCAGTTGCTGCAGCTTCGGCCAGTCCAGTTCGACCACGTCAACCCCCGCCCCTTCCACGCGTTCGCTCAGAATCACCCCCCAGGGATCTATCTGCATCGAGTGCCCCCAGGTACGGCGCCCGTTTTCGTGCAAACCGCCTTGCGCAGGAGCCGCCACGAAGGCCAGGTTCTCGATCGCGCGTGCGCGCAACAGAACTTCCCAATGCGCCTGCCCGGTCGTGTGCGTGAAGGCGCTGGGCACCAGCAATACGTCTACACCGGCAGCGGCGTAGGTGCGGTAAATCTCCGGGAAACGCAGGTCGTAACAGACGCTTTGTCCGACCTTCCAGACATGGCCGTCACGTGAAGGTAAATCGAACATGGCGGGTTTGTCGCCGCGCATCAAAACCCGGGATTCGTCGTACCGCTCACGCCCATTGTCAAACCGGAAAAGATGCATTTTGTCGTAGCGCTGGACGCAGTCACCGGCAGGCGAAAATACCAGCGAGCTGTTGAAGACGCGGTGCAGCGGTAAGGCCGCTCCGGCACCGCCGCCATCAGTTATCGCATCGCCTTCCAGTCGATCCGCGTCGCACGAAAGCGGCAACGTGCCACCCACGATCCAGATCCGGAGCGAGCGCGCCGCGCCGGCAAGGAAGTGCTGGATCGGTCCGTCGCCAAACGGCTCCTGGGCGTCGAGTTTGTCGGTATCCCGATGCCCCAACAGGCAGAAATACTCCGGCAGCACCGCCAGCTCCGCACCGGCCGAAGCGGCTTCGGTCAACAGCACCCGCGCACTGTCCAGGTTGCGCTGCACCGACGCCCCGGACACCATCTGTATCGCAGCCAGTTTCATTGCGTTTCCTGATTTTTTTTGTCGCTAGCGGCGCCTGAAGCCCGCTCCGCCTCGATGGCAATCGCCGGGCTTCGGCTGACGCGCCGGATTCTTGGATCGACCCAGCTTCCGTCCAGATGGAATTCCTGCGTCGCCGCTTCCATCAACGGGCGACGTAAAAACCATTGCGCCAGAAATGTGCCCAGCCCGATGGCGGGATTGATCGCGGTCGCGATCAGTGACGCGGTTCCCGCATTGATCTCCGGCACCACCACGACTTTGATGTCCTGCGTTTCGCGCGACAGGTCCGCCGTACCGTCCATCAACACCGCAGCGGTGATGCCTTTCATTTGCAGGTTGTTCGAGCTCGCGATGCCCTTATCGATCTTTACGTCGCCACGGAAAAAATCGAACGCAAACCCTTCCGTGAACACATCCCGGAAATCGAGCGCGAGACGCCGGGGCAGGGATTGCAAACTTAAAACACCCAGCAACTTTGCCGGTCCGGGGTCAACCTTCAGGAACTGGCCGTTTTCAATATCCACGCTGAACGACCCCGCAAGCGTCGGATAGTCCATCGTCATGGGCGACCCGGTCCACGCGATCTGCCCTTGCATGACACCCTTGCCGCGCCGGAGCACGTCCTTCATGCCCAAACGCGTCAACAGATCACCCGAGTTTGCGATGTCCAGCCGGAAGTTCATGGCGGTTCGCCGCGGTTCGGCCTTGCCTGCGGCTCCCGGTACACCGATACCCGTAGCGCCCCGCCCATTCGGGGCGGCCCAGCTACCGGTAGCCCGGAACAGCGCGTCCGGCGTCGTCACATCGAACTTGTTCAGGCGCCATTCACGTGCGCCAGCGTCACGGCCCGCCACCGCGCGGTTTACCGCCTCGATCTCGACCTTGCCCAGTTTCTTGCCGCGCAACTCCAGATCGTCCACGACGATATCCAGCGCCGGAATGGAAGACGGTTGATCGTCCAGCAAGGTTTCGACGTCGGTTGCCGAGGCCTGCGCAAGCGTCAACCGGGACAGCCGAGCGAACATCCGACCCGCGCCTGTGCCGGAGGCCTGGCGATATTCGACGTAGCCGTTAAGCTCATCGGCATCCAAATTGCCGCGCCAGGTTTGCCCTTCACGCGCGCCGCCCAACACCACATTGCGCAGTGTGTAGCCGCCGGCCGTGAGTTCACGCGCGCGTAATGCCATGCTGTTGGGAAGATACCCGCGCCCTGCGGCACCGCTGCCAGCGGCAGCGGTCACAACCACGGCATTTGAAGTCGTCAAATCGGTTGCCGACATCTGCGACAACACCGCGCCCCACGCATCCAGATCCACCTTGGCCATATTGATATTCGCGACCACGCCTTCTTGCGGCAGCGGCGCGGATTCGTCGGTAGCCAGTCCCAATGCAATTGCGCCCCGCACCACACGCGGCTCCACGCCCGACAGGTCGCGCACATAGTTGACCGACCCGATGCGCCCCAGATCCATCACCAATTGATCCTGCAGCCGCGCACGCGTACTCGCACCGCTGGCAACGGAATCGCGCACCAGGGACGATTCAAGCCGCAATGGCATTGCCGCATCGGCGCTTTTGTTCAGCGGTGCGGGCAGGTTCAGCGCCATACCCACCAGATTGCTAGACAGCGAAATTTCGGGCACTCCGGCACGTAGCGCGAACGCCGCCGTGTAAGCCGCGGTGCCGCTGGCGTGTTGCGCCAGCCGCGCCACAAAACCCAATTCGCGCGCCTGCCGCAAGCCTTCGGCGCTGATCGTTCCCTGGGCCCGAAACGACATGGTCGCCGCCAAGCGGCCCGCTGCTACACCCGACGTACCGCCCGGTGCCACAGCCGAGGCGGTCGTCGCCGGAACGGTACCGCCATCCAGACGGATGTCGCCGCCCAACACCATGGCCTGCAGGCCGCTGACGCTGAATCCGGATTCCGAAAAACCGAGCGCGCCGCGCGCCCGTGTCATGCGCGGCGTGTCGGTGGATAACTGAATCTCATTGGCCGCGAGCGTCACACTGCCCAGCACGCTGGATTTGTCGAGCGCGTACAGCGGCACCATCAATTTAAGGCGAATGTCGGCGTTGCCGGAGGCGCTGGCACGTGCCAGCGTATTGCCGCTGAGTGCTGACAACGGCGAACCGTTGACCACCGCCAGCATCTCGGGCAGTGGACCGCTCGCCTCAAGCGCCACCGCCACGCTGGCCGATTGCTCCATGTCGGCGATGCCGCCATCGAGCTTGGTGATTTGCAGCCCGGCCGCACCAGCCAGGCGGCCGCTGGCACCTTTCACCTGCAGGCTCTTGCGGTCAATCACGAACTCACCCGAAAGTTGTGTCAGTGCCGGCCAAGGTAGGGAATCCGCTGACTGGTAGTTGCGCGGCACATAGGAAAACAGCGCGTTTTTTACATTGGCCGTAATCAGGAACTCGCCCAGCTTAGGATTTGCAAAAGGCATGTCGCGCAAATCGCCTCTGACCTTGAACTTGACGCCGCTGCCCGCGCCGGCCTGGACCGCATCACGCACATAGTCGCGTGCGTTTTTGTGCACGACCAGTGGCAGATAACGGTAAACCCGCGTTCCGTCGGCCCGGCTCAAGCTGCCTTGCAAATCCAGCACACCGGGATATTGGGCACCACTGGCCGACTTGGCGGGATCACTGGTTTTCCACTGGAGTTGCAACTCACCGTCGGCGTCCGGGTTGCTGAAACGCAAGTCGGAAAGTTGTATTTGAACTTTGCCGCCCCCGACTTGCCACGCTACATCGCTGGAGAGTTGCGTGAACGGCACCACAGGCTCCTCGAAAACGCCCGGGAATTCAATGCTGCCGTTTTGCATCACCAAGGTTGCCTTGCCGGCCGATTCGCTAAGTTCGAAATCCACCGTCGCACCGGTTATCCCTGGCGAACCCAGCGCCACCGGCGCACCGGGACGATGGTCCATCGGCGCCGCAAGAGCGCGCATGTGAAACTGCTGCACCCGCCCCTGAACTTCGTATTTGTCGATTGCGTCCGCCGGTCCGCGCCATTTGGCCCTGACGCTCTCGACCAGGCCGCGGGGCGCATAACGTGTCAGGGCCGCATGCATCTGTTCGCCCAGCGGCAGCCGGCTGGCAATTTGCGTCAGTGCCGCGAGATCGAGTTTGTCGGCTTCCAATTCACCATGCGCGGGGCGGCTGGCATCTCCATTCACCTGCATTACGTGGACATTGCCGCCGGGCCAATGCAATCCGTCGGCGGTGTTGAACTCCAGACCCTGGGTCGAAAAATCCAGCGTTCCGGGCGAGAATTTCCCGGTCAGACGGCCCGACATCGACTCCAGTTGCAGCGCGGCCAGCGCCGGGTCGAGCCTGGTCGCCACATCGGCCAGCACCACATCGGCCGTGACGCCGGTCAAATAGCCGCGCCGGATATCGACCCACGCGCGAATGGCGCCACGGCCCTGTTGAACGTCGACGCCCAGATCGGCGTGGCGCTTGAGTTGCGATACGTCCACACGATCGAAACGGGTGTACGCCTGACCCGACCACTCCTGCCAGCGCCCGTTGTTCATGGACAGAAACGGTTGTTCGAACTTGGCCACCAGGCCGAACCGGTCGCCCCAATCGGCCGGTGGAGTGGCGTCCAGTCGCAGGTCGTGGTGCCGTGAACTATTGCGCAACACCAGGTCGACGTCACGCAGCGCCAAAGCCGGCACTGCGCGTAGTTCGTCGGTCCACACCACCGCGCCGTGACGAATCACCAGTTCCGGCTGGGAAAACAGCTGATCCATGACGCCGCTGTCGGCCCCGCCTTTGGAAAAATCCAACCCGGCTACATAGATATTGCCGTCCGCGGCCCGCCGCACATTCAAGGTCGGCCGGTCGAAATACAGCTGGTCGAACTTCATGTTGAGCAGCGACTTCGGCGACAGC
>JANYBQ010000231.1 GCA_025360705.1 Betaproteobacteria bacterium
AACAAAATCAGCCTGCAAGCCGCGCCAATGCTTGACTCCAGGCTCGGCGTGGGCCATTTAACCGGACAGTAGTGGTATGACTCTTTCATTCACAACACTTTGCCGGTTTTGACCGGCGCACGGAGACTGTCATGTTCAAAAAACTCAAACACACGGCGCTTGCCGCGGTGCTGGCCGTAGCGATCGCCGGCGGCGCCCAGGCCGCCGGCATCAGCGACAAGGAGATCGTGCTGGGCACGCACCTGGACCTGTCCGGCCCGGTCGCAGCCGGCATGCCGATGCTGCGCAACGGAATGCAGATGCGCCTGGACGAAGCCAACGAAGGCGCAGGCGTCAACGGCCGCAAATTCCGACTGGTGGTGGAAGACAACGGCAGCCAGCCCCAGATGGCGGTTCGCGCCACCGATAAGCTGATTCGCCAGGACGAGGTGTTTGCCATCGTCAACCCGTTCGGGTCGGGCACCAATGCGGCCGTGGCCAAACGCGCGGTGGATGACGGCGTAATCTATTTCGCGCCTTGGGGTGCCTCGTCGATCATCCGCAAAAGCGCCGCCGACAGCCCGCTGCTGTTCACGGTAACGCCCAACTACGACACCATCATGAACACCGGCGTGAAGTGGATGCTGGACAACTTCCCGATCAAAAAGGTTGGCTACATCTACCAGGAAGGCCCGCTCGGCACGCTCATGGGGGAAGGTGTCAAAAGGGCCCTGGCCGCCAAGAACATGGGCTACGCGGCGGAGGCCGGCTACAAGGCGGGCGACATCGACTTCTCGTCGCAGGTGGCACGCATGAAAGCGGCCGATGTGGACCTGATCGTGATTGCCACGGTGACGCGTGAAACGGTGGGCATCATGGCCGAAGTCAAGAAGCTGGGCTGGAGCAACGTCAAGGTCATCACCGGCAACCCGGGCCGCACCGGCATTGTGCTGATGCTGGGCAAAGACACGGTCGAGGGCCTGTACGGCGTCGGCACCTGGAAGCTGTACACGGCCGACAACGGACCGGCTCCCGTGAAGGCCTGGTTCGCGGCCTACAAGAAGAAATTCAACGCCGAGCCGGACGAAAACGCGCTGCTGGCCTATTCGTACACTGACATCTTTGTGAAGGCGGTGCAGGCGGCGGGACGTGACATCACCAGCGACAAGGTGGTCAAGGCATTGCAGGCCGGCAGTTTCGACGGCATGCTGTTTTATGCCACGGAGTCATTCAAGGGCAACCACCTCAGCCCTGAATATGTCGAGATCGACCAGGTCAAAGGCGGCGCATGGACACCGCTCACCAAACCGCTGCAATAAGCCCGGATGCAGGTGTACGCCGATCCGGCGCGGCCCGGGCTCGCCGCCCCGCGCACAGGCAGCCGTGGCGGGCGGTTGCAGCGGCAACGCTTGCTGCTGCAAAAGAGCCGCCCTTTCCGACATACAGAACTACTTTTCACACTTTGACAGCGTAGACTCAACTATGGGAAATATTGAAGTCATCCGGGTTTGCATTCCAGCAAACACACGCGAAGGCCCAGCAGAGCAGTAATGCAGAAATCGCCGATTGTTACCTCCATACCAGAATGCGCGGATGAGCCGATTCGCGTCCCGGGTTCGATCCAGCCGCACGGCTGGCTGGTGGCATTCGACATTGCGTCGAGCCAGGTCGTGGCTTACAGCGAAAACTGCGCGGAGTTGATGGGCCTTGCCAGCGGCCCCGGCCTGACCGCCGCTTTGCAGTTGGTGGTTGGCAACCTGCTGCCGGGAATAACACTCAGCGGACCCGAAACCAGTCCGGTGTCGGCCGGAACCATCGTGCTGGACGGCCGGACCTGCGACGTGAGCACCCATCGCGCCGGCTCGCTGCAGTTGCTCGAATTCGAAGCCGCGTCACCGCCATTGGGCCATCAGGCACCGATCTACTCGGTGTCGCACCGCTTTGTGCCGCTGATCCAGAAAGCATCCGACCTGGCGGAGTTGCTGTCGGTGGCCGCCTCGGAGATCAAGTGGCTGACCGGCTTCGGGCGTTGCATTGTCTACTCGTTCGACGCAGAGGGCCACTGCAACGTCCTGGCCGAGCAGGCCGATCCGGGTTATGCGTCTTATCTCGGGCATCGATTTCCCGCAAGCGACATACCGGCGCAGGCGCGCCAGCTCTACCTGCTCAATCGCATCCGGCTCATCGCCGACGGTGCTTACCGGCCGGTGGCGCTGCACTTTGTCGACGATGCCTGGAACAGGAGCAACTTCGATCTGTCTTTCGCGCATCTGCGCAGCGTTTCGCCAGTGCACCTGGAATACATGCGCAACATGGGCACATTGGCGTCCATGTCGGTTTCCATCGTGGTCCATGGGCGGCTCTGGGGCCTGATCTCGTGCCACGACCACCATCCGCTGTGGCTCGATCTCCAGACCCGGATGGCGTGTGAACACCTTGGCAGCCTGCTGTCGCTGCAAATCGAGGCGAAGCTCAACAACATCGAAATCGAAATGCGCCACAACCTGCGCAAGTTGTCGGTGCAGATTGTTTCGGCCCTGGGGAGCAGCGAAGCCACCTTGCAAGCGTTGGTGGACCAGGAGATTCCCTTGCTGCAACTGGCGCGCGCCGGCGGTGCTGCCGTGGTTTTCGACGACCAGTGCTGGACCACCGGGCAGGTGCCGTCGGTCGACCACCTCCTGTCCCTCGCAACCTGGATAGCAGAACGCGGCGCGGATGTTTTCGAGTCCGACAACCTGGGCGCGGCCGGAGCGCCGTGCGCGGCCAGTCTGGCGCATGCCGCCGGGCTGCTCGCGATATCCCTGTCGCAGGTGCATCGTCATCTCGTGATCTGGTTTCGGCCGGAAATCGTTCAATCGATCTGTTGGGCCGGGGAAGGGGTCAAACACACCGACGCGCAAGGCCGCCTGCATCCGCGCCTGAGCTTCGAAAGCTGGGTGGAGACCGTTCGCGGCCGCTGCATTGCCTGGGAGGCGTTCGAACTTGCCGGTGTGCTGGAGCTGCGGCAGTCGTTGTTGGGCATCGTGCTGGAACGCGCGCAGGAACGCGCCATGGCGGCCGACAAGCTGAGGCGAGCCACGGTCGCGCGCAATTTCGCCGAACAGGCGAACTCGGCCAAGACGCATTTCCTCGCGGTCCTTTCGCACGAATTGCGCGCTCCGCTTGCATCGATAGCGAACGCGGTGCAACTGATTGGCCATGAATCGGCCACTCCTGAAAAGGCAACCAAACTGTTGCCCATGATGAAACGCAATGTCGCGCTGGCCACCAGACTGGTCGATGACCTGCACGATGTAAGCGCGATCTCCGCCGGGAAATTGACCTTGGTACCCGAGGTAATCGATATGCACTCGCTTGTGCGGCAGGTCGGCGAGATGCTGGGGCAAGGATTCGCCGCAAAGGAGCTGGTGTTGTCCATGCAATTGAACGCGGCGAATCCGCTTGTCATGGCCGATCCGGTCCGAATGCAACAAGTGCTCTGGAACATCTGGCGCAACGCCATCAAGTTCACGCCGCGCGGCGGCCAGATTCGAATCGCGAGCGAGATGCGCGACGGCGACTTCGTACTCATGTGCACCGACAGCGGAATCGGTCTTGACACCGACTCGCTGCGGCGCATCTTCAATGCTTTCGAGCAGGTGCAGAGCGATGAGTCGCCCAGCTTTGGCGGGCTCGGCCTGGGTCTTGCCATAGCCATGGGAATCGTGGAAGGCCACGGGGGCAGGCTCGCGGCGACCAGCAAAGGCCTGAACCACGGGTCGACTTTTACGCTTTGCCTTGCGGTGGAGCCCGGCGACCGGACCCAGGCAGATAAATCGATGGACCCGTGTCCGGCGTAGCGCTGCAGACAGGGGGACCCGCGCCTCAGGCGAATCGCGTGGGCTTGGGGACGGTGTCCACGTTGTCGAGCATCGCGCGCAGCAGCCGCTCCGTCAGCGCGCCGCGCAAGCCGGCGCACGCGGGCTGGTCCCAGAGGTTGTAGAGCTCCAGCGGGTCTTCGGCCAGGTCATACAGCTCGCCCCATCCGGTGCCGCTGTAAACGGACAGACGGTGGCGGTCGGTCATCAGCGTGCGGACGCGACCGCGCGCTCCAAGCCAGCCCGGAGTCCGGTGGTCCTCGTCTTCAATCAATAGCGCGTCGCGGGTTTTCTGCTCCGGATTCTGTAGCAGTGGGTTGAGGTCGATGCCCTGCATGCCGTCGGCGGGCGCAACCCGCGCGCGCGCCAGGATCGAGCGGGAGACGTCAATCGCGCCGGTCAGTTGGCTACGCGCACCAGCGGTTTCGCTGCCAGGCGCCGTGTCGGACCAGATGAAGGGCGTGCGCACCAAACCCTGGTAATGCATGCTCGACTTCAGCATCAGTTGGTGGTCCCCCATGTAGTCGCCATGGTCGCTGGTGTAGACGATCACGGTGTCGCGGTCCATACCGAGGCGCGCCATCGCGGCGGCAATGCGGCCGACCGCGTCGTCGATCATGGCCAGCGCGCAATAGGTGAGCGAGATGCCCTCCTGCGCTTCGCGTGGACTGCAGGCGTACACGCCGGTAACCGGGATGGACGAGGCGGGCGCTCCGGGGTTTGCGCCGTGGTCGCGCCGATCGCGGTAGTAGTCGAGATGCGGCAGACCAGTGCGCTGTGCCGCGTGCCACGGAGAGCCTTGCGGCCCGGCCCAGTAAGCGGGCTCCAGCGGGATGTCTTGCGGGCGGTACTTGCCCCAGTAACGCCCCGGCGGAGTCCAGGGGTGATGCGGATCGGGGAACGAGCAGTACAGGAAGAACGGCGCTTGCGGGTTGTGCGCGAACTGCTCCAGCCGTTGTATCGTTTTATCTGCCACGTAGGTGGTGGAATACAACGCCTCGGGGACCTGGGTACGCCAGCCTTCGTACGTTGTGTACCCGGGCGCGGGCAGGGCGTTTTCGCGGCCTATGCGCTGCAGAAAGGCCGGGTCGCGCGCCAGCGCCCAACGCAGGTAGTCCGCGCCGCAGCGGTCGCCATGGCGCGTCACCAGGTCGACCGACTGAAAGCCGTAGTACGGCAGGCGCATCCTGAAATCCGGGTCGGCCCAGCTGTCGGTATCCTCCTGGCGGTGGCCGCCAAATGCGTCGGGCCGCCGGGCAGTGCGCAATTCCAAGGAGGGAGGGCTATCACCCTCGGTCGGCGTTTCGGCGCCGTACTGCGGCGGGACGCCGGTGAAGTTTTGCAGATGGCTCTTGCCCACCAGCGCGGTCTGGTAACCGGCGCCGGCCAGCAGCTCGGGCATGGTGACACAGTCCAGCGGCAGCTCGATGCCGTTATGCCGCACGCCGTGCAGCGATGGCATGCGGCCGGTAACCAAGGTGGCGCGATTCGGCATGCAGATCGGCATCGCCACGTAGTGCCGCTCCAGTCGCACGCCGCGTTGGGCCAACGCATCGATGTTTGGAGTGCGCAGCACGCGGTTGCCATAACAACCCAGATGGTCGGCACGCTGCTGGTCCGTCACGATGAACAGGAAGTTTGGCCGCTTCATGGAGAATCCTCTTCGCTGCGCGCTCCGGTATGTACCTTGAGCGCGGCGCGACAACGCATCGACATCTCAATCACTCTTCAGCCCGGTGTCGCGCACGAAGCGCTGCCAGCGGTCCGATTCCGACGCCATCAGTTGCCCGAACTCGTCCGGGCTCAGCGCCAGCACCTGGCCACCGCCGTTCTCCATGAATGTCGCTGTCGCAGGATCGGCCAGTGTCTCGCGCAGGGCCTGCGCCAGCCGGGCCACGATAGGCGCCGGCGTGCCGGGCGGGGCGACCAGACCGGCCCAGCTGCGCACGTCGTTGCCGCCGAATCCGGCCTCCGCCATGGTCGGCACGTCGGGCAGCGCCGGCAGGCGCTTGTCTGATGCGACGGCGAGCGCGCGCAGCAGCCCGCCTTTGATGGCCGGCACCACGGAGCTGGAGATGCCGAACATGTAATGGACGTCACCCCGGGCTATGTCCTGGATTGCAGGAGACAGGCCTTTGTAGGGCACGTGGACCACGTCCAGGCGGTTCACCTTCTTGAAGATCTCGCCGTTCAGGTGCGCGGGTGTGCCATTGCCCCCTGATGCGTAGGAGTAAGCGCCCGGCTTTGCCTTGAGCATGGCGACCAGTTCGCTCACGTCCTTCACCGGCAGCTTGGGCGGAACCACCAGCACGTTAATCGACGCGCTCATGCCGCCTACAGGGGTCACGTCGCGCTTGAGGTTGAAGGCGCCTTTGTCCAGCAGCTCCTGGGACACCGCGATCGCGATGTTGGTGTACGACAGCGTGTAGCCGTCGGGCAGCGCCTTGGCAATCTCGTGCATGGCAACCAGCCCCGAGGCGCCGACCTTGTTTTCGACGACGATGGGCTGCCCCAGCCGGTCCGACATGCCCTTGACCACATAGCGCGCGATGATGTCGGGCCCGCTGCCGGCGGCAAAGGGTTGCAGCAGGCGGATCGGCTTGTTCGGGTACTTGTAGTCCTGCGCATGGGCCGCCGAACCGGCCAGCGCGCAAAGCGCCAGCAGGCCGGCGAAAACGCTGCTCTTCTTCATGGTGTCTTATATGGATGCCTCCCGGATAGCAAGAAGAATTTGCGTTGTGTTGCGAAGAAGTCGGCTGCGCCCTTATATCCGGCCTTGATTGCGTGGTCCGTCTGGTTTCCCAGACTCGCCCGCTGGCCCCGATGCATATCCGC
>JANYBQ010000246.1 GCA_025360705.1 Betaproteobacteria bacterium
CAGCCGCGCGCGCGGCTGCACCGCCTGTAAACGCCGGAAGGCTTGCAGCAGCAGGTCCAGATTCTTTTCGGCCGCCAGTCGGCCGACATACAACACCGCGATCTCGTCGTCACCGATTCCCCACGCAGCACGCAGGGCCGGGTCACGCCGGGTCGGCGAAAACAGATCGGTGTCGACGCCGCGCCCGACCACGCACAAGGACTGGAATCCTGCCGCTGCGAGACCACGGCGGGTCTCCTCGGTCGGCACCATGGTGGTGTGGCAGCGGTTGTGGAAACTGCGCAAATACGCCGTCAGTGGACGCTGCAGCCAGGCCGCACCGTAGAACCGGCTGTAGGCCTGAAAGTTGGTGCGAAAGTCAGCGCAAACCGGAAGCTTCAGTTTGAGCGCCGCTTGCATGGCCGACCAACCCAGGGGGCCTTCGGTGGCGATATGTACCAGGTCGGGCCGCACGGCCGTCCATTGGCGCGCCAGCCGGCCCGCCGATGGAAAACCGATCCGCAGGCTGCCGTACATCGGAATACGCATGCCACCGGTCAGCACGTGATCCAGACCCTCCAGCGGCGCGGGCTGGTCCGACGGACCCTGGCGCGGCCGGACCAGCTGGACCGTATGGCCGCGCCTGCGCAGACCCTCAACCAGCTGTTGCACGGTATGCGCCACGCCATTGATCTCGGGCGGATACGACTCCGTCACCATCGCCACGCGCAAAGATCGGCGCAATGGAGAGACGTGCTGGGACAGCTGCGAGCGGGCGAGTGGATGGTTCATGCATGCATCATGAAAGTGCGACGCAACAGTTTTGTGACAACCCGCATTTATTAACCGACCGTTGCGAAGTCACCAAACTTTCATCAAGCATGGTCACCATCGCTGCCGTAACGCATCCTCAACCGCGAAAGGGTCTCCGATGAAAAACTTTCTGAACGCACTGCAAGTGCAGCGCTGGGATGACCACCGCTTTTATCACCACAACCGGATCAACCAAAGCCTGCACCTGGTCAGTGGGCTCAGTTTTGTGCTGGCCTATATGTGGCTTCTGGTCGATCCCGTGGTGTCGGCGCTGATCGCCTGGCTGGTGTCCATGACCACGCGACAGATCGGGCATTTCTTCTTCGAGCCCAAGACCTACGACACCGTCAATCAGGCAACGCATGCGTACAAGGAGGACATCAAGGTCGGCTACAACCTGCGCCGCAAGATGGTGCTGATGGGTTTGTGGGCGCTGATTCCGCTGGCCGTATGGTGCGAGCCCACCGGATTCGGTCTGTGGGTTCGCCCCACATCCTGGTGGGAATTTGTGCGCCATGTAGGGGCTGTCTGGCTGGCGCTGGGCGCAGCCGGCCTGCTGTTCCGGGCCGGGCAACTGCTGGTTTCGCAAAACGCAATGACCGCAGTGGTGTGGGTCAGCAAGGTACTGACCGACCCGTTTCACGACATCTGGCTCTATCGCAAGGCGCCGCTGTACCTGATGCGCGGTGAGCTGACCGACCCGATGGCCCACGTGCACCGAGGCTGAGGACGGCAACGTGCGTGGTGCGCCCTGAATCAGAACCGGTGGCGCAGCGCTTCCTTCAGGACGGTGCGGCGGATACCGCGATTGGATTGCCCGATGGCCGGCGACCACCAGCCATCCGCCTGCATCTCGCGCGCGGCGTCGACGAAACGTCGGGCGACCTCGCCGAAATCTTCGTCGCTGTAGTTCAGGCTGAAAATGATGCGGCCGCTGCCAACCCAGCTCAACGCCAGGCCGTGCAGCCGAAGGTAGAACTGCAGCATCAGTTGTAGCGCGATGGCTCGGTGTAGGTGATGGTCCAGACGGTGGACAGGTGGGCCACCCGGACCGGCAGGTTTGCTGCCACAAGCTGCCGGTTGAGTTGCGTGGCGCGCTGGTCCCAGCGATCGTCGATGCCGTTGTAGAGGGCCATCACCTCGGGGCTTTGGATGCGTTGCAGAAAGGCCTGCATGGCGCCCATCACGTAAGGATGGGCGTTGAATGTGCCGCGCGCAAAACAGATGTCCGCCGGCCGCTCGGGCCGAAAGCGCTTCATCAGCGCGGCGCGGCCGCACACCACCCCGACCGGCAGACCGCCGCCCAGCGTTTTGCCGTAGGTCACCAGGTCGGCCCGCACGCCGAAATATTCCTGCGCGCCGCCGGGCGCGAGCCGAAAGCCGAGAAAAACCTCGTCCATGATCAGCACGATGCCGCGTTCGGTGCAGACCTGGCGCAGGCGTACCAGCCAGTCGGTGTAGGCCTGCCGGTCGAAGCCTGCGCTGCGGCTGCTGTCCATCAGCGCGGAGTCTCCCGCTGCGCCCCGGTTGGGATGCAAAGCCTGCAGCGGGTTGACCAGTACGCAGGCAATGTCGCGGCGTGTGCGCAGCACGCGCAGACTGCGCTCATCCATGTCGCGCAAGGTATAGGTGTTCTGCACCGGTGTCGGGTTGCCCGGCCCGGGCTGAACGTCGTCCCACCAGCCGTGATAAGCCCCACAGAAACGCACGATGCGGGTGCGCCGCGTGTGGTAGCGCGCCAGCCGTACGGCTTGCATGACCGCCTCGGTGCCCGACATATGGAAGGAGACTTCATCCATGCCCGATATTTCGCGCAGTCGCTGCAGGTTGTAGAGCAGGCAGGGGTGGTAGGCGCCCAGCACCGGGCCCAGGCTCCGGGCGGTCTCGTGGCCTTGCGCGATACAGGACTTGTAGAAATCGTAGCCAAACAGATTGACGCCGTACGAGCCGGTCAGGTCGAACAGGCGATTGCCGTCCAGGTCTTCCACCAGCACCCCTTGCGATGCCTGCACAAAGGCCCCCACGGCGAGGTGCTGGCGCAGGTAGCCGCTGTATTGGAACGGCACCCGGTAGGCGGCGGTGAATTGCAAATCCGACAGGCTCTCGCGCGCCTGCGCGGTGGCGGCCACCGACTTGGGGAAGCGCTGCGTGTAGGTCTGCGCCAGACGCCGAAATCCGGCTTTGCGCCGCGCAACGGTTTGCGGCGCGGCAGCATCGGAGGCAAAGAACAGGTCCTCGTCGTAAGCATAACCGGGCAGCCAGCCGGTGATGCGTTTGGCCCAGCGCACGTGACCGGTCAGCGAAGGGTGCTTGGCCAGCGACAGCTGCACCCGCTGCACCGCCCTGGGCGCGACCCAGGCAACCGCTATGGCACCAGCCGCAGCCAGGGCACTCAATTGAAAAACCGGATCGATCATGCGTGGCTCCTGAGACGAGCCTTGTTTCTATTCCCCTAAGCCGGACGAGCCGGAACCAAACAAGTAATACCATGCCACGTCATGGCTGACGAGGCAAGATGATGGAAACACAACTGGTCAATCGGTACGCGGTCAACATGCACGGAGTGCTGTCGTGTTATGACCGTATGTTGA
>JANYBQ010000249.1 GCA_025360705.1 Betaproteobacteria bacterium
GTCTGATGCTGGCTCAGCAGTGGCAGGATAATCGGCACATAGACAGCGGCAGCACGCGCGCAGAGTCTCGGACTCCGCACGTAAACCGAAGCGCAGAGAGAGAGGGAACCACCATGCGGTCAACATTAAAGCTCGTCAAAGTCGTGGCGCTCGCGAGGGCGCGAGCAGGCAAGCGGTTCGCGCTGGGTTGCCGGCCGTGGAGCCAGCATGGTGGCTTCCTAACGTTGTCGGCCTTCGCGGCCGGCATCATAGGAATTGCCCTCACACTCACGTTCTCGTTCGCCAGCCGCAATGGCGTTGCTGCCGTTGCGCCGTACCAGATGGAAATGGACGCGGACGGCGGCACCGCCGGCGTCCAGGCCACGCGAACCGTCACCGGCACGGCCACATTCTCCGTCGGTATCCAGATTACCGCTGCTCAGGCTGCATACAATGCGTACGCTTGGGAGATCGAGTTTCCATCCACCGGCTTGTCCTTGACCGGCGGATTCGTCGAGAACACGAGCGCCACGACCCTGACGACCTGCGTTGTGCCGTTTGACAACTCCGGCGCTGCGCTCACACCGGGTGATACCGTCATCAATGGCGGGTGCATCACGCTCGGTGCCAGCACGACGAGTTTTGTTGGCCAGACGACGGCGTTCAACATGCAGTGCGTCTCAAACGGCGTGTTCTCGCTCAGGCTACTCAGCCTGTCTCAAGATCCGTTGTTCGGCTCGGACATTCTCGCTGTTGGCAACATCAGTAGGGGACCGGCCACCATCGATGCCAGCATCAGCTGCTCCGGGATAGCCGGCGGCCCGACGAACACGCCGACGGCGGGCGCTGGCTCGTACCAGATGGAGATGGACGCGGATGGCAGCACCGCTGGCGTCCAGGCCACGCGCAACGTCAGCGGCACGGCAGTCTTCTCAGTCGGCATCCAGATCACGGCAGCGCAGGCCGCGTATGAAGGCTACCAGTGGGAGATCGAGTTCCCACCCGCCGGCCTCAGCTTCATTGACGGCAGCGTCGTCGAGAACACGATCGCTACGACGCTGGCGTTGTGCGCTCCGACCTTCGACAACTCTGCCGCTGCGCTCACACCCGGCGATACCGTCATCGGGCGCGGTGCCGGTTGCATCACGCTCGGTGCCGCGACAAGCTTCATTGGCCAGACGACGACGTACAACATGCAGTGCGTCTCGAACGGCGTGTACTCGCTCAGGCTCCTCAGCCTGTCTCAAGAACCGACCTTCGGTTCGGACATTCTAAGCGGGGGCGGCATCAGCAGGGGACCGGCCACCGTCAACGCCAGCATCAGCTGCTCCGGGTTAGCCGGCGGTCCGACGAACACGCCTACGGCGACCGCCACGGCCACGGCACGCGGACACAGAGCGCACAAGACACCGAAACCCACGCATACACCAAGACCCACGCGGACCGCCAGCGGCGCCCCGTACCAGATGAAGATGGATGCCGACGGCGCCGCCGCCGGCGTCCAGACTACGCGAAACGTCACTGGCACGGCGGCCTTTTCGGTCGGGATCCAGATCACCGCTGCGGCTCAGCCGTACAGCGGCTATGGGTGGGAGATCGAGTTTGCCGCCGGCTTGTCCTTCGCAGGCGGCGTGGTGGAGAATACGGCCGCTACGGCATTCACGATCTGCTCTCCGCCCCTCGACAACTCCGGCGCTGCGATCACACCGGGCGACACAGTCATCGGAGGTGGCGCCGGTTGCTTCACTTTGAGTGGCCCGACGAGCTTTGTCGGTCAGACGACTACCTTCAACATGCAATGCCTTGCTGATGGAGTGTTCTCGCTCAAGTTACTCAGCGTCGTGCAGGACCCGCTATTCGGCTCGGACATGTTCACAAACTTAGGGAACAGCCTGGGGGCCACGACTGCGAATGCGACGACGATTACCTGCATCGGCACCGGCGGTGCTGCGGCCGGGCACTCCGTGGTCGACCGAGTGTTCGCCTAGGCGGGCGGCTTTACGGCGTGGGGTAAGCATCGCGAGCGGTCAAATATTTGGAAGCGGGGCCTCGCCTTTCGGCGAGCGCCTTCGCTCTCTTCGCCGCAGCGCCCGTACGGACGACCCTCCTCACTCGCGCAAAGCTGTTGCGGCGTGCGATCTGATTCCGCTACGCTCACCGCGAAGCATCCGCGCCTCTTTGTGCGGGCTGTACAGAGGCCAAGGGGAAGGCCAGAAAAGGCCGAAATTACAAAACGAGGACATCCGCAGATTCGATTAACTAGACATAACGACTGGGCTCGTA
>JANYBQ010000273.1 GCA_025360705.1 Betaproteobacteria bacterium
GGCCCATTGCTGGTCGGCCTGCATCCGCTCCAGATCGAGCAGGCCTGGGCCGGCTTTGCGACGGTGGAGCACAACAACACCATCAAGGGCGCACTGGACATTGCGCTGCATGATCTGGCCGGCCAGATTCTCGGCCAGCCCTGCCATCGCCTGCTCGGCGCCTGGGCCACACAGGTTCGCGTGACTTATATCTGCGGCTACGACACCCCCGAAGTCATGGCGCAGGAAGCCTTGATGGTGCGCGAGCGGTACGGCATCACTTCCTTCAAGCTCAAAGTCGGCATCGACCCGCGCCAGGATGTGTTGATGTTGCATACCCTGCGCCGCGCCTTGCCCGATGCGCTGTTGTACGTGGACGGTAACTCGGGCCTGTCCGGGCCCGATGCGGTGCGCGTGCTGGACGCCGGCTACGAAGTCGGGCTGACCTGGGCCGAGGAACCGGTACACCGCGACGACCGTCCGGGCCGCGCGTTCGTAGCACGCCATTCCAAAGTGCCGCTGATGGGCGACGAGAGTTGCCGCAACCCGGAGGAAGCCACGCGCGAGATCAACGAAGGCATCGTCCAGGCCATCAGCATCAAGACCGCGCGCACCGGCTTTCGCGTGTCGCGCGACATCGTTGCGCAATGTTCGGCGCGGCGTGTGCAGACGGTAATCGGTAGCCAGGGCGACAGCACGCTGGGCATTGTGTCGGCGCTGCATTTCGCGGTTGCCCATCGTGCCACCGCCATGCATCCGGCCGAGCTGACGTTCCACCTCAACACCGAGTCCGACATCCTGACCGAACCAGTGGTGGTGCGCGATGGAATGCTCACCGTGCCCGACGGTCCGGGCCTGGGTATCCAGATAGACCCGGAAAAACTGGCGCGCTACCGTGTTCACTGATTTCCAGAACAAGCAAACGATGACCACAACGATGACCCAAAAGGTGCTTGTGTCTACCGGTGGTGGCACCAATGCCGTGCCGGCCAATACGGGCCGGCCTTTTATCTCGATCTCCGACCTGTCGGTGGTCTACCAGACGCGTAGCAAAGAGAGCTTGATTGCGATTGACAAGGCGAACCTTGGCGTCAACGACGGCGAGTTCTGTGTCATCGTCGGTCCGAGTGGCTGCGGGAAATCGACTTTGCTGAAGGTGCTCGCGGGATTGGTGACTGCCAGTTCCGGGCAAACCCGAATCGGGGGCGAGAGTGTTGCCGCGCCACGCGACGACATCGGTTTTGTGTTCCAGAGTGCGACCCTGCTGCCATGGATGACCATACTGGAAAACGTGCTGTTGCCGTTGAAGGTGCAGCACCGACCCAATCGAGCCGGCTGGCAGGCCCATGGAATGGAACTGCTCAAGATCGTCGGCCTGGAGGACTTCGCCAACCGCTACCCGAGCGAACTGTCGGGCGGCATGCAGCAGCGCGTGGGCATGGCGCGCGCGCTGGCGCACGATCCTTCGCTGCTGTTGATGGACGAACCCTTTGGCGCCCTGGACGCGCTGACGCGCGAGTCCATGAACATCGAGTTGCAGCGCATCTGGATGCTGCGGCCCAAAACCGTGCTGTTCGTCACCCACTCCATCAGCGAAGCGGTGTTCCTGGCCGACCGCATCATCGTCATGAGTGCGCGGCCGGGCCGCGTGATCGCCGACATCGCGGTGGACCTGCCGCGACCGCGCGACGTGGCTACTTACGATTCGAAGCGTTTCGCCGAATATTCGCGCGAAGTGCGCTCGTATCTTTATGCACGGAGCGCCACATGAACCGGTCCAGTCTTTTCCGTGTCCTGGGACCGTGGGTGCTGTTCCTGGCCCTGATCGGCTTATGGGAGCTGTGCGTGGTGCAACTGAAGGTGTCGCAAATGATCTTGCCGCCGCCCAGCGATATCTTCAGCGCCATGGTCAATGGTTTCCGCAACAATATCTTCCAGAAGCACCTTCTGGTGACAGGCAAGGAGGTGGTGTTCGGCTACTTGCTGGGCGTCAGCTTCGGCATTCTGGTGGGCGCGCCGATCGCGCTGTCGCGCACTTTCGAGACCTTGTTTTATCCCTATCTGCTGGCGCTGCAGACCATGCCCAAGGTCGCACTTGCACCGCTGATGATGATCTGGGTCGGCTTCGGTATCGAGTCCAAGATCATCATCACCATGATCGTGGCGATATTCCCCGTGCTCGTCAACGTGATCGTCGGCTTGCGCGCGGTGGAGCCGGACCGAATCGCTCTGATCCGTTCGCTCAAGGGCGGAACCTTTGCCGAGTTCTGGTGGGTCCGGCTGCCAAGCGCCGCCCCCTACATCTTTGCCGGCATGAAGACCTCCGTCGTGCTGGCGCTGCTGGGCGCCATAGCGGCCGAGTTCGTGGGGGCCGAAGCTGGCCTGGGGTATCTGATGACGCAGCTGATGTTCAAGCTCGACACGCCCGGCGTGTTCGCCATCCTGATCATCCTGAGCGCGATCGGTGTCTCGCTGTACATGGTGGCGGACTGGGCGCAGCGCAAGATCGTGTTCTGGGACGCTTCAACGGTCGATCGTTGGAAATCGAAATAGGCGAGGCCATCCGGATGCGTTTTCTGGTTGTTGGAGCTGGTGCGATGGGTGGTTTCATGGCCGGCCGCCTGCTGGCTGCGGGCCACGCCGTCACGGTGCTTGCGCGCGGCGCGCACCTGGAAGCGCTGCGTACCCGGGGCCTGCGCCTTGAAAACGCGCAAGGACGGGTCGACTATCAGGGTCCGGTCGATATCTGCACCGATCTCCGCGAGGCACCGGAGGTGGATGGTTTGATCGTGACGCTCAAGTCGTACCAGCTCGCCGCATTGGCCGGGCCGCTCTCGGTGGCAGCCGGCCGTGCACGGCTGCTGGTGCCGATCCAGAACGGCGTGGGATGGTGGTATTTCCAGGGTGACGCCGGGCCGCACCGCGGCCATGTGGTGCGTTCGGTCGATCCGGATGGTGCGCTGTCGGACGGCCTGCCGGCGAACCGCACCGTGCCTGCGTTCGCGTTCAAGTCGGCCCAGGTCGTGCAGCCGGGCGTGATACGCCACCTGGAAAGCCCCTCGGACAAATGGGTCCTGGGTGAACTCGGTGGCGGCGACGGCACGCGTTTGAACAAGCTCTCGGCAACACTCTCCGGCGCCGGCATGGCAACGGAACTGGGTGATGCGCGCCAATGGATGTGGAACAAGCTGTTAGGAAACATTTTTGCCAATCCGATTTGCGCCATCACACGCCAACCGCTGGGTGTCATAGCCCGCCATCCGGCGGCTCGCGCGTTGGGTCTTGAACTCATGAAGGAGATGGCCGGGGTTGCCGCCGCGCATGGTTGTCCGATCAGCATGTCGTTCGAGGAGCGGCTGGATCGCGGCATGGCGCTGGCCACCGCGCGACCGTCGATGCTGCAGGACCTGGAAACGAACCGGCCGATGGAACTCGACGCAATTCTGGGCGCCGTGATCGAACTTGGACAGCTGGCCGGGTTGGCGGTGCCCCGCATCGAAGCATTGCTGGCCTGCCTGCGGGTAGTGGACCCGCCGGCCCACCGGCATGCGCCGCAGGCCGCGTAATGCAGGAGGAAAAAAACATGGGAATTGAAGTCCGCCGTTTGTCGTATGCCCTGGGTGCCGAGGTGCGGGGTGTCGATCTGCGCGAGCCGCTGGACGCCGATACGGTTGCGAAAATCCGCAGCGCCTGGCTGGAGCACCAAGTGCTTGTGTTTCCCGGCCAGGACGTGACGCCCGAGCAGCAACTGCGCTTCTCGGCCAACTTCGCGACGCTGGAGGAATACCCGCTGGTCCATTACCGGCTGCCGGGTTACCCGGAGATATTTCTGCTCAGCAACCGCGACTCCGGCGGCAAACCGTCCGAGACACGCAATGCGGCGCGCCACTGGCACTCGGACCTGTCGTTCACCAATAAGCCCGCCATGGGCTCTATATTGCGCTGTATCCACATCCCGGATATCGGGGGCACCACCATGTGGGCCAGCCAGACCATGGCCTACGAGCGCCTGTCGCCCACGTTCCAGAAGGTGATAGAGCCTTTGACGGCGGTGCATGAGTTGTTCTCCAAGACCAAGGACCTGAAGAACCTCGACCAGGGTAAGGTACGCGACATGAAGAAGACCAA
>JANYBQ010000284.1 GCA_025360705.1 Betaproteobacteria bacterium
CCCTGGCCGACACACATTACTTTGCCATCCTGACCAATGCCGAGGGGGTGGTGGTCGATGTCAACGGTCCGATCGACCGGCGCGACCGACGCGCCAACCTGATTGCACGTGTGGGCGTGGACCTGTCGGAACGCAGTGTGGGAACCACCGCCATCGGCGCGGCGCTGGCAGAACTTCAGCCGGTCTGGCTGCACCAGGGTGAACATTTTTTCAACGACACGTCGAGTTATAGCTGTGCCGGCGCCCCGCTGTTTGGCCCGCGCGGCGAATGTGTCGGCATGCTGGATTTGACCGGCGTGGATGCTCCGGAGCGTCCGGAACTCAAACATTTGGTCACCCAATCCGCACGCAGCATCGAAAACGCGCTCGCGTTGGTCCAGCCCCACGCGCTGCTACTGCGCCTGAACTGGCCCGGCCGTCACCTGGGCGAAGACGCGGATGGCCTGATCGGCCTGGACCGCGACGGTTTCGTGACTACCAGCAACAGCGCCGCGCGCCAGATGGTGCCCCAGCTTTCCGGTACCGCGGCAATGCTGGCCCAAAGCCATAGCAGCGAGCTGTTTGCGCTGCCGTTCGAGATGTTGTTCGATGCCGCCCGCCACGATGCGTTGGCGATGGAGGTGCCCTTGTGGTCCGGCCTGCTGTTGCAGGCGCTGGCGCGGCCCGCCGCCCATGCGGATAGCAGCAGCGCCGCTGTGCGCACCGCTCTGGCACCGACCCCTCAGCCCCCGGTTCAGCGCCGGCTCAAGGACATAGAAACGGCGCTGATCCGCGAGGCCGTGGACAATGCCAGAGGAAATGTGGCCAAGGCCGCCGCACGCCTTGGCGTGAGCCGCGCCACGGTGTACCGCAAGCTCGGGTTCAAGCGGGCCTGAAGAAGGCTTTAAAGCAACTACCGCTGTCGGCGGCGTTGCAGCCAGGCCAGCAACTCGCCGACGATGCCGCGGCGAAATGCGATCACGCAGAACACGAAGATGACACCGATGATTACCGTCACCCACGAACCCACCCGGTCGGCCAGAAAGTTCTGCAGGCCGATGATCGTGACCGCGCCAACCACCGGGCCCGCGAAGGTACCCATGCCGCCCAGCAGTGTCATCAAAATAACCTCGCCGGACAAGGACCAGTGCACATCGGACAAGGTGGCAAAACCCAGCACCAGCGTTTTCATCGAGCCGGCCAGGCCCGCCAGCGCGGTAGACAACACAAAAGCCAGCAACTTGTAGCGATCTACGTCGTAGCCCAGTGAAATGGCGCGCGGCTCGTTTTCCCGTATCGCCTTGAGTACCTGGCCATATGGCGAATGCACGATGCGCACGATGGCAAGAAACACCGCCACGAAAACCGCCAGCACCAGGTAATACATCACCAGGTCGTTGTCCAGCGGCAGCAGGCCGAACAGTCGCCCGCGCGGCACCCCTTGCAGGCCATCCTCGCCGCCGGTAAACGGCATCTGCAGGCAGATGAAATAGATCATCTGCGCCATCGCCAATGTAATCATCGCGAAATAAATACCCTGGCGCCGGATAGCGATCAGCCCGACCACCAGCCCCAGCACGCCGGCCACCAGCGTACCGGCCAGCACTCCGAGCTCCGGACTCAGGTGGGCGCTGCGCACCAGCCAGCCGGTGGCATATGCCGCCGACCCCATGAAGGACGCATGGCCGAACGACAACAGGCCGGTGTAGCCCAGCAGCAGGTTGAACGCGCAGGCGAAAATCGCAAAACAAAGCGCCTTCATCATGAACACCGGGTACACGCCAACGAAAGGCGAAACCAGCAGGAAGGCCAGCACCACCAACCAGGTAATGTGGCCGATACGCGGGCTGGAAACTTTGCCGGTACCGGATACGGCGGGAGTTGCAGCAGCGCTCACGTCACATCTCCTTGCCAAACAAACCGGCCGGGCGAATCATCAGCACAATGGCCATGATCACGAACACCACGATGCTCGACGCCTCAGGATAAAAAACCTTGGTCAAGCCCTCTACCAGCCCCAGTACCACGCCGGTCAGAATCGATCCCAGGATGGAGCCCATCCCGCCTATCACTACCACCGCGAACACCACGATGATCAGGTTGGAACCCATCAGTGGCGTGACCTGGATCACGGGCGCCGCCAGCACGCCTGCAATGGCTGCCAGCGCGGCGCCACCGGCATAGGTCAATGTCACCATCACCGGTACGTTGATGCCAAACGCCTGCACCAGCGCCGGGTTTTCGGTGCCGGCGCGCAAGGTCGCACCCAGGCTGGTTTTTTCTATCACGAACCAGGTACCGAGGCAAATCGTCAGCGAGGCGACCACGACCCAGGCGCGGTAGTTGGGCAGGGTCATGAAACCCAGGTTGGTCGCGCCTTGCAGCAGTTCGGGCACCGCGTATTGCTGGCCCGATACACCGAACTGGTCGCGGAACAGCCCCTCGAAAATCAGCGCCAGACCGAAAGTCAACAGCAAACCATACAACGGGTCGAGCTTGTAAAGGTGGCGCAGCAGCAAACGTTCGATCACCACCCCCAGGGCGCCGACGACCAACGGCGACAGGATCAACGCAAACCAGTAGTTCAGCCCGAATTTTTCCAGGCTGATCCAGGCCACGTAGGCGCCGATCATGTACAGCGCGCCATGCGCGAAATTGACAATGCCCAGCAAACCGAAGATGACCGCGAGCCCCAGGCTCAACATGGCATAGAAGGAACCGTTTACCAGCCCGAGCAGCAACTGCCCGAGCAAGGCCTGGACCGGTATGCCAAATATTTCCGTCATCTTCGCAGTCCCGGTGTCTTACTTCCAGAGCGCGCAGGTGGACTCGGCCTTGGTGGTCCAGGCCTCCTCACCCTTGAAGGTCTGCACCACGTTGTAGTAGTCCCAGGGCTCGGTGGACTGCGCCGGGGTCTTGACCTGCATCAGATACATGTCGTGCACCATCAGGCCATCGCCGCGGATGTAGCCGCCCTTGGCGAAGATGTCGTTGATCTTGGTCTTCTTCATTTGCGCCAGCACCTTGTCGCTGTCGTCCGAACCCACCGCCTTGACCGCGCTCAGGTACTGCAGCGTGGCGGAATAGTCGGCCGCCTGGATGCTCGACGGCATGCGTTTTTGCTTATCAAAGAAGCGGCGGCTCCAGGCCCGCGCAGCGGGGTCGCGGTTCCAGTACCAGCTGTCGGTGAGGTACATGCCTTGGGTGGTAGCCAGGCCAAGCGAATGAATGTCGTTGATGAACACCAGCAAGCCAGCCAGCTTCATGGTTTTGGTGACGCCGAATTCATTCGCCGCCTTGATCGCGTTGATGGTGTCGCCGCCGGCGTTGGCCAAGCCCAGAATCTGCGCCTTGCTGGCCTGCGCCTGTAGCAGGAAGGACGAGAAGTCACTAGCCGACAGCGGGTGTTTGACCGAGCCGACGATGGTGCCGCCGGCGGCCTTGACCACGGCGGCGGTGTCGTTTTGCAACTGGGCGCCGAAGGCGTAATCGGCGGTCAGGAAATACCAGCTCTTGCCGCCCGCCTTGACCACCGCATTGCCGGTGCCCTTG
>JANYBQ010000288.1 GCA_025360705.1 Betaproteobacteria bacterium
GTCTGATCTCGTTACTGAACCACTGCTACCATTTTCCGGGCTTCGTCAACGTGGTGGCGCGCCTGTGCGAGCACACCAAGAGCATCGAAGTCGAGGTGCGCCCACGGGTCGGCTCCAAAGCCAGATGTTCCGTCTGCCACCGCCCGGGTGCGACCTACGACCAGCTGGGTGTGCGCCGCTTCGAGTTCGTCCCCTTCTGGGGCTTCATGGTTTTTCTACTGTATCGGATGCGCCGGGTTGATTGCCGCCAGTGTGGCGTCAAAGTCGAAGAGGTGCCCTGGGGCTGCGGCAAGCACCAGATGACCACCGCCTATGTGCTGTTCCTGGCGCACTGGGCCAGGAAGCTGTCGTGGAAGGAGACGGCGCTGTCGTTTCGCACCTCCTGGGACAAGGTCTGCCAGGCGGTCGAGGTCGTTGTGGCATGGGGACTGGAGCGGCGCACCCTGGGACCGATCCAGGCCATCGGAGTCGATGAAGTTGCATACGGCAAGGGTCACAAATACCTCACGCTTGTCTATCAGATCGATGCGCAGTGCACCCGACTGCTGTGGGTTGGCAAGGAGCGCACTGTGGCGACGTTCGAGCAATTCTTCGAGATGATCGGCACCGATCTGTCGGGCAAGATCGAATTCGTCTGTTCGGACATGTGGAAGCCCTACTTGCGGATGATCCGCGAGCGCTGCGGCAATGCGGTGAACATACTGGATCGCTTTCACATCGTCGCCAAGACGAATGTTTCCGTTGACGAGGTGCGAGCGGGCGAAGCGCGCAGGCTGGTCCAGGATGGATTTGAGCCGGTTCTCAAGAAGACGCGCTGGTGCGTGCTCAAGCGCAAGGAGAACCTCACCGGCAATCAGCGCATCCGGCTGCGCGACATCTTGAAATGCAACCTGCAGACGGTTCGGGCGTATTTGCTCAAGGAGCAATTCGCTCACTTCTGGAATTACGACTCGCCAACGTGGGCCGGGAAATTCCTGGACCAATGGATCGCGCTGGTCATGCGCTCACGCATCGAACCCATGAAGAAGGTCGCCAAGACATTGCGCAACCACCGCGAGCTGATCCTGAACTATTTCCGCGCAAAGAAGCAGTTCTCCAGTGGCGTAGTCGAGGGCTTGAACAACAAAGTCAAAGTGACCATGAGAAAATCGTACGGATTTCGCACCTTCAGGATCACAGAAATCGCGCTCTGAAAGCCATATTTGCGCGGTTTCACAGAGCCACCAACACCTGAACTCACCCACAGGTTCTACTGACGAAGCAAGCTTTTAAATTACGTAAATGGAGCTAAAAACATGCGTCTAGTACCTTCCACAGTTATCTTGGTGCCTTGGTGAATTTATGACCAAGAACGAAAACGTTCGCCCTCCATCTGAGGTAGAACCCAGACTCACTCGACATTGGATGAGGACAGTTGTCCTATTTGGACTTGGCTGTGCTTAATAAGCCGCACAGACCCAAATGGATCGCGGACACTCTATTGAAGCGCACAGCGCTTTTACCTATTGCGAATTGAAGATCTCATGAATATTCACCTTAGTCTTACGCCCATAATCTCACTCTTGGCCGGTATTCTCATTTTGGTCATGCCGAAACTTTTGAATTTCATTGTGGCCATTTATCTGATTGTGATTGGGCTGATCGGCCTATTTGGAACCGCGGCGCTTCACCTTAGCTAGATATATATCCGCGGGGGAAGGTACCTATGTCTGAAGAATTCGAAGTGCGTGGTTCCCACGAAGACGTTATGGATGAAGCTGCCGAACGCGACCCCAAAGGCATGGCGGGGCAACTCGCGGTCATGACTGCCATACTTGCGACCGTCGGGGCCATGTTCTCGTACATGGCCGGTGCAACGCAGGCGGATGCGGGGCTATTCAAGAACGATGCGGCAATCAAGAAAACGGCCGCATCGAACCAGTGGAATTTTTACCAAGCCAAAAGCGGTAAACAAAATCTGAGTGTGCTCGGCATGCAATTGGTGGACGATACGCGCAAACCATTTTTCGAGAGCGAGGTTAAGCGTTACGAGGTCGAGAAAGCCGAGATTAAGCTGGCCGCCGAGAAGCTGGAAAAGGAGTCCACCGACTTCGATGAAAAAAGTGAAGCCAAGATGCATCAGCATCACCGGTGGGCCCAGGCCACAACAGGGCTCCAGATCGCCATCGCGATGGCCGCCATCGCTTTGCTTACCAGAAAGCGATGGCTGGAGAAGGCCGTCTTTGTCATGAGCGGCATCGGACTGATCGTCGGAACATTGGCTTACTTCAAGGTTTGAACCAATTCAGCCAGCCAAGCCGCGGCGCCCTGGTCCGAATTGTTTGCCGCGGACACGCCCTCCAATCCGACCAAGAGAGCAAGGATGCACCATGAACTCCGCGCCAGGCAATTCACCCCTCCAGCACAATCGATCCGGCGTAACTGCAGGGGCGTGCCCGCGCGTTGCACCCGTCTACATTGCCGGTTGCGAGACCTTCACGGACATGGCGACACGTCTGCCAAGGTTCCCTGAAGAGGTCTACAACGCCAAGCGGCTTCACTCGGCGCTTGGCTACCGTCCCCCCAACGGATTCGAATCACAACTTGCCCAGCAGGCGGCTCAGTTCTGAAAAACCCGGTGTTCCAACTGCGGCGGGTCACTTCACCTCGTATTCAAACGGTTAAAACAGGCTGGCTCCGATATTGATCAGCAATGCCAATACAGTTGTGTTGAACAGATAAGCCAGGATGCAGTGAACGGAGCCGATACGGCGCATGGGTTTCGTGACGAAGGACACGTCCGCTGTTTGCCCAGAGGTTCCGATGACGGCTGAAAAGTAAAAAAAATCCCCGTACTCGGGTTGATCGTCTTCAGGAAACTGCAACCCGGGTGACCGGCCTTGGGCCTTGGCGGCGTAGTAGTCGTGCGCATAGTGAAGGGCAAACATCACCTGGATAAACGCCCAGGAGGACAGCACAGTGATTCCTGCCAGGGAGATATGCCCGATCTTGATCAACCCGTGCATGTCTTTGACTACGGCCAGCTCACCCGCAATGGCCACCAGGCTGGCGATGCCCGAGACGACGACCAAAAATAAAATAACGAGTTGTCCATCATCTTGCAGTAGCGCTCGACGGCGCATGTGATGCGTGGATGAGCGCGTCATCATGATCGCAGCAAGCAAGACGTAAAGGCAAGTCCCGACATTCCAGGCGACGAGAAAGCGGGTCACCGCGTGGCTTGCAACATCAGTGGGAAGCCACAGCCCAACGGCAAGGACGGCCGCGGCGGCAATGAAGATTCGCGGTCGGGCGCGGATTAGCCGAAGGGCCCTGTTTCGCTGCCAATTCATATTGGATATCCGGTTTCTTGTCGTGAAGAAAAAATTATCATGTGACTAAAAGTCATGTCGAACTCGCCTTTGTTTTTTGCCTGGAAATCGAAGACTCAACAGCATCCGCGACACTCCAGAATATGCTGTCTAGCTTGCCCAGCTCGTCAGGATCCAAACTAGCGAGCAGCTCACGTACGGGTTCTTTGACCCTGGCCAGTACCAGCTGTTGTCCTTTGTCCTGCAAACGCTTATGGAGTTCCAGCAGACACTCCGCCGCTGTACTGTCAAGGTCAGAGCTTTCCTCCAGACTCAGGATGACGGATCTGACTGAAGGTCGACTGTTCACGGCCCGCATGATATCTGTCACGACGCGCTCCGCACTCGCAAAAAACAGCGGCTCTTCAGGTCTGAGAATCATCAAGCCGGGAATCGAAGCTACCCCGGTGTGGCCATCGATCGCCACGAAGTTACGGGATGAGCCCAGCTCGCCCAACTCATGGACCACGGGTTGACTGAATCGCCTTAAAGCGGCCCCCAGCGACAAGGCAATCGCCGTAAGCATGCCGTACAAAACGCCAAGTACCAGCACAGCCACAACCGAGCCCACGATCAACAAGCGGTCACGATTCATACGCCAGACCGTGATCAAAGGACCAGGCGACATCGCGTGCCACAGCGCACTGATGACAGCAATCGCCAACACCGGCCTGGGCAGCAAATGAAGCGCGGGTAAGGCAATCGCCAAGGCGCCGGCAATGACAGCCAGCGCTGCTGCGCCGGCCCAACGACTTTGCGCCCCTGCGGCAGCATTAGCCGAAGTTGCGGAAAAACCCGCACCGACAGGCAACCCTTGCAGTAGCGCTGCGGCCATATTGCAGCCACCCAGCACCATCAACTCCTTGTTTGCGTTCAGCGTGTCACCGTGAATCAGCGCCTGACTTCGCATGCTGCCCCATGATTCAGCAAATATCAGCACGACCAAACCGAACGCCAGTTCACCGGCCCTCAGCCATTCGTTTAAAGGAAGCTCCGGAAACTGAAGATAGAAGTTGGGTCGCGCGAGAACGCCAACCTCTTGCACACCCAATGATTTCAAATCCAACAGATTAGCCGCTGCGATGGCCAGCGCCATGACAAGCATGGATGCAGGCAGCGCCGGATAGCGCTTCAACATGATCACCAGAGCGCCAGCAGCGACCGCCACGGCGATGCTGAGCATGTGCCAACTGTGCGCATGTGTTGTTGCAAATAGAAGAATATGGAAGGGGTCAGAGGCCACCTCAGGCGGCAGCGTAAATCCAAGCGCATCGGGTAACTGCTTGACGACGATAGTGAGGGCCAATGCAAATGCGAATCCACGAAGCACGGGTCTCGAGACAAATGCCGAAAGCTGACCTTGTCTGGCCCAGGCAAGAAGGCCCAATACGCAGCCCGCCAATAAAACAAGCGCCACCAAAGCCTGCAGATAAACACCTGAATTTTCGACGCCCACCGTACCTGGCATCGAAAGGACCGCAGCGGCGACTAGCGTCGCTGTCGACGATGTTGGAGCCACGATAGCAAAGCGACTACCCCCGAATATGGCGTAAATCATCAGCCCGGACATAGTCGCCGTCAGCGCGTTGACGGCTGGCAAGTGGGCCAATCCAGCGTAAGCCACCGCTTCGGGGATCAGCAAACCGGCCACGCAAAGCCCCGCCGTCAGATCACGCCAGCCAGGGCCCTTATTACCAAGTATTGGCTGAACGGATACGAAAGAGTTGCTGACCTCCGACGTACTTCCCTTGGCCTCAGGCATTCAACGCCCCACTGTCAAACGCGCGATTGAAGGTCGCAGCATCTTTTATGACCTGCTGAGCACAGGCATGCGATGTTGTGAGCAACTTTTCTTTCCACCTTTCGCGCAGCCCGAATCGGATGAGTTCGTCGGCAGTGGCCGATCCTTCGCGGCCAGCACTGCGCAGTTGCGCCCAGGCAACCATCTGACCCATCGCTCCAATCGTTATTTTCAATTCGTCCATGCTTTGGTGCGCACGATCCAGTGAAACCCGATCTTCCGTGGGCTGAAGTTCGCGAAGAATATAAGCAGCACCGTCAAATCGTACGGGTTGAAGCAGGGCAACAGGCACGGCCTGCAGACGGCGTTGAACCTCCGTGACACGGTGCGCCTGCGAGCGCCACGACGGCTGCAAGTCCTTGAAATGCGGCGCCACGCATGAGGCTAACGCTTGCTTCAAATCCAGCAGGTAGTGTCCACCTGTTGATCCTTTGCCTTTTACCAAAATCACATAACGCTGGACGCCGAGACTACCGGTACCCGCAATGCGCCTGGCCACGTCCAGCACTTTGAAAAACTCTGTCTGAGACTGCGCCTTTGCGAATCGGCGCATGAAGTCGGTGACATCCAGCCGTTGTGCGTCAGTCACGCTCAAGGTTTTTTTACCATCTATCTTGAGCAAACAGCTCCTTCCCCTGGTGATCGTGCGCGCGCCGATAAAGTTGGCGCGCTGCCGGTTTCGCACACCAACTAAAAGGTCGCGAATCGCACCTTGTGCGGTTTCTCTTTCGACCCAATACGCCTTACCCTGTGCAAGCGCCGAGGCGTAGCTGTTCAAAAAGACCGAGCAAGGCGTGTCGGCTTCTGATAGGCTGATTGACAGATTGTCCGCACCGACGATTAGGCTGGTGAGAATACGAACCAGATCCCAACTTGCAGGTGCCAGGGCAGACTCGTCAAAGTCGTTCAAGTCAAAGTAGGCAAGGCGGTTGTTACCTTTGTACGAACCAAAGTTTTCCAGATGTAAATCGCCACAGACCCATACCAGTGGTGCTGATTTGAAAAGTCTGAATTCGGGCAGGCGTTTGTAGAAAAGGTGGCAGGTGCCTCGCAGAAAAGAAAACGGGTCCTTGCGCATCTTTTGGTATTTGAGCTTCAGCCGTTCTTCTTCACGGCCTGCGTTGAAGGTGCGAATTTCACTTATCACGTCCATAGGTCAGCTTTCTGGGAATTCTCTTCTGGTGTTTCGAGGAGGACATCAGGGGCTTGTTGAACGAAGTTATTAGCGCGCTGGTTGCGGCTGAAAGCGGGAGCAGCTGCCCCCAAACGCTTCGCTCCTAACCCAGAGGATCGCAGCTATTGCTACTTTTGCGGACGTCGAAACCATCACGGAGCACCTGGATAAAGCGGAAGTGGCCAGCCAGAAGCAACTTGACCAATCCGCATGAATCGTTCGGTCCCATGTACGGTTACCAGGATTTGCAGTTAGTTAGGCGCTTGCCCCATGACCAACCGGGATCAGTGCTGAGAAAGCACGATCGAACACACGGAACTGAGTGCTGTTCAAGATTTAAGCCGAGCAACGACCCGTCCCTTGGAAGATATGGAGTGATCGATCATCGTCGCATCGCGCGCCAAAGCGCTGCGACGGGACCAATGTGAAAAGAGCCGAGCAGCGTAAGCATCCATACGACTACCGACACAGATCCCACGACGGCATCCGCAGCCGCGGAGAGGCGTCGATCAGCCCACTGATCGACAAAGATGACGCACACGAAAATGATTGTCATGAATACGCGGTAACCCGACACCCCCGGAAGCCGAGGTCGCGTTACACCGGGACCTGGTACGTCGAATACTCTGGGCATGGTTGCTGGAGGCTCCGACAGGCCACCTCGATTCGGTGGAAACGTCCCGTTGGGACGTGCAAGATGGTTGTTATGTATTGGAGTCATCACTG
>JANYBQ010000303.1 GCA_025360705.1 Betaproteobacteria bacterium
GTGGTATCGCTGGCTGGTGGACAACGGCGTGGACGTTGTTGGCCCAACCGACCACGGCATCATCTACAGCATCTACTTTCATGACCCGGATGGACGCCGGCTTGAGTTGACCACTAACATCGATGCCTCTTGGTCGCAACACTCCGTGCAGGCCAAAGCTGATCTCGACGCGTGGCAAGCCACCAAGAAAGCCGCCGCCGCGGCTGGCACCGACACCGGAGAAGCGTTGATACAACTGATCCAATCCAGAAAGAACGACGTATGAGCGGTTCAGGCAAAACCCCCGAACTGGTGGCGCAGTGGGAGCATCTGCAGCACCATGAGACGGCGGGCATGAAGGAGGTCTATGGCTTCGCGGGTTCACAGGGCATCGTGAACCTGGAAGGCATACGCACCATGCCGCGCGACCGGCCATCAAAGACGCTTGTGGTGATGATGCACCCCACCACGTCCCTGCAAATACTGCCGGTCCCGCGCGCGCTGGCAAGCGCAGGCGTGCATGTCTTGTGCGCCGGGAACCGCTACTTTCGCAACGACACACCGCTGATCATGGAAAAGGTTGCCGTCGATCTGGGTGTCTATGTGCGCCACGCGCGCGAGATCTGGGGCTATGAGAAGGTGGTGTTGCTAGGCTGGTCGGGCGGCGGGCCGCTGGCACTTTTCTACCAGTCGCAGGCCGAGCGACCGACCGTGACCCATACACCGGCGGGCGATCCCGCCGACCTGACCGCGGCCGGGCTTGTCCCTGCGGACGGCGTCATCTTCCAGGCTGCCAACATATCGCGCGCCCGGCTGTTGTCACAGTCGATCGACCCGTCGGTGCTCGATGAAAACGACCCCGACCAACGCAAGCTTGAACTGGATATTTTCGATCCGCGGAATCCGAACCAGCCTCCCTACACCAGCGACTACGTGGCGTTCTATCGCAAGGCGCAACTCGACCGCATGCGCCGGCGCACCGACTGGGTCAAGCAGACGCTGGAACATCTGCGCAAACAAGGCGGCAAGGAGCAGGAACGCGGACTGCTGACACACCGCACCATGGCCGACCTGCGTTATGTGGACCCTGCCATCGATCCGAACGACCGCCCGCCCGGCGTCTGCGTCTCGGGCGACCCCGAGTCCGCCAACTCGGGACCGGTGGGTTGGGCACGTTACTCGACCTTGCGCTCGTGGTTGTCGCAGTGGTCCATCTTCGACTCGAACGTGAATGGCGCCAGCGCCGCGGCGTCGATCACCGTGCCGTTGATGGTGATGGAAAACTCGGCCGACGAGGCTTGCCCCGCAGCGGACTTGCCCGAAATTTTTGCTGCAGCCGGCAGTACCGACAAGACCATGCAGGTGCTCAAGGGCGCGCGGCACTATTACCAGGGCCAGCCCGAACTGCTGGCGCAGGCCACCAGCCTGACGCTGGACTGGATGCGCTCACGCAAACTTCTGGCTGACTGAACACCCCGCCAGGCAACCCGTCTACGCGGCATCACAAACCCGAGGATTTCGATAGAATTTGCGGTAGTGGGGGGGTAGCTCAGCTGGGAGAGCGCTGCGTTCGCAATGCAGAGGTCGGGAGTTCGATCCTCCTCCTCTCCACCAAAACTTATTGTTTAACTTCAATAAGTTACATAACCGATCCGCCAACTCGCCGCCTTGCTTGCCATCGACGTAAGTCCATATTAAGTCCACCGCAAGTTGGTTGGGGCATTGATTGCGCCCCCAACATGGTCTTATTGAGTAGTCGTCACCCGAACTTCCTCCCTTCCCTTGCCCCGATAGCTGCTCAAGTCCACGCCGGAAAGCGCCGGTACGCGCCTATAGTCGACATTCCCAGCCTTCCAGTACCGCGTCACAGTGACGCCTGCTCCTTGCTCCCGAGGGTGCACAGCCAGTTTGACCAACGCGTCCCGGGCTGTGACAAGCGACGCGTCAGCCTGATCCGCACTTCGTTTCGCGTCAGCGAAGGCCTGCGCTGCAGTCTGCCAGCCAGGATCGTCTCGCTGCACCGTGTCCGCCTCCGACAGCGGTGGAGGCGTGTCGGTATCGCGGAAGCTCTGGAACGTCTCCCAAGCCGCCCTGATGCTCTCCATGAGCGCCTGATCCCGGTCAACAACGTGTAGCCGTCCCCGCACTCCTGCAAACACCCATAGATGCGCCTTGGTGGCTGCGGAAACCATCAATTGGTGCTGCACCTGTATCAGGTAATGCTCAGGCACCTTGCCTGCCTCCAACGCCTCCCACAGCTTCGAGTTGGCACCCCGGACCGGGCACTTGATCTCGAGGATCAGATCCTCGTCCAGCGTGATGCCGTCGAGGCTGGCGGAGTAAAGCCCATCCTGAACCACCAGAGGCTGCATGATGTTGCCCGTCTGGGCTTCGTACGCTGTGCGAGCGGCGGGTTCCATGTCCGTACCGTGCTGCATCGCCTGCGTCGTCTTCGTAACCGCCCGCCCGGTCTTGAGCAGCCACAACTGATAGGGAGTGCACCATGGGCTCACGCCAAGGACCGCCGCACTTTCTGAGGCGTTGCGCATCTTGAGCCGGTATTCCACCCACTCCGGGGACCCCTGCACAAGTTGAACGATCTTCATGCCGCCCTCCGGGATTCAAGGGTGCGAACGACACGCACGAACTCGGCAGCAGGAAGGTCCGCCAGCTTCGCGATCCCGAAGTGTTCGAGCAGCCGTTGGAGCTCGGTGCCGGTCTGTACGACGAGCTTCTGGATTTGAGCCTGCTGTGGTCCGGAGATCGTCGGTCCGACATGCCGAATCTCTTCGCGGGGCGCGGTTGATTCTGTAGGTTTTGTCGGTTCATCGTTGGCGGATGAAAATTCATTCGTGGTGACCGGAAGGTCCTCCCCCGCGTAGATGTACAGCCCCAAGCCGTGCAGCGCGATCGCCTTGACCAGGCAGCGCTGGATGCTCGTGTTGATGTCGAAAGCGTTGGGCGCCAGCAGCGGCCTATTGCGCCCGTCCAACACAGGATGGATCTGGGACAGAGTGATGCCCTGGACAGTCACCGCTACCTCGACGAACACGCCGATCTTCGTCGCCAGATAAGGCAGGCCGTTGAACCGGCGTACCTCCCAGGCGGCTG
>JANYBQ010000324.1 GCA_025360705.1 Betaproteobacteria bacterium
GCCGGCGGCCTGGCCGCCTGCCGGCGACATGCGCCACCGGCCCGGCTGGCGCAGGCACTGGACTGGATTGCGCGGCACCGCGACGAACTTCTCAACGAATACCGGAGGCTGAACCCATGAAGAATCCCCCTAACATCCAGACCGCCCGCGTGATCGAGCCGGGTGTGATCGAGCTGAGCTGGAGTACTGGCGAAACCTTGAATGTCGACTTGACTGACTTGCCGCAACGCAACGCCGCGTTCGCCAAGTTGGCCCGCCCCGCCTTCTTTGCCCGCATGGAACGCGACGAATGGGGCCATGGCATCGGCTGGCCGGGTGGGCTTGACCTGGGGGCTGACCGACTCTACGAACTGTGCCGTGAACAAGCCGGCCTTCCCACGGCCAGTGAATTTGAGGCATGGATGGAACGCAACGGCCACTCGCTGTCGGGCGCGGCCGAATCGCTGGGCATGACCCGGCGCATGATCGCGCACTACCGCACCGGCAGCAAGCCAATTCCCAAAGTGGTGGGCTGGCCTGCAAGGGCTGGGAGGTGCAACACGCCACGCACGGCTGATTCGCTTGTCGGTGGTGCCATCAGGCGTCTGGGGTCAGTGCACAGGCCACGCCAACGGCAGCGCTATCGGTGACCAGACATGCCCGCCGCGGGTGCGGATATCGCCATCGACGGCGACCGTGAACGATGGTATGCGGCGTGTCCACTCTTCCAGGAAGATGCGCACTTCGGTGCGGGCCAGGTGCGACCCTATACAGCGGTGCGGCCCGGCACCGAAACCCAGGTGCGGGCTTACGGGGCGGCTGAAGTCCACGCGCAGCGGGTCTTCGACACGGCGTGCGTCCATGCCATAAACCTGCGTCAGGAAAAACAGCTTGTCGTTCTGCTTGAACTGGATGCCGAAGTATTCGGTATCCGCGCGCACGCCGCGCAGCACGGAAGCCACGCTGTGCGCCCGGATGAGCTCCTCCACCGCCGCGGGAATGATGGACGGGTCCTGCACGAGCTGGCGGTAATGCTCCGGGTTGCGGCCCAGGAACAGCATCACGAAGGCCATCGTGGAGGAGACCGTATCCAGCCCGCCGAGGAACAGCAGCAGGCCCATGCCCAGCAATTCATCGTGGTTCAGGGGCCGGCCCTGGAAGCTGCCATGCAGCACCATGCTGAGCAGGTCTTCGCCGGGTTTCTCACGGCGCTCCTGGTAGGCCTTCATCACGTACTCTCCCAATTCGTAGCCGGCGGCGTCGCGCACGGACCGTTCCGGGCTCCTCACCGCGCGCTCGGTCAGTTCCACCAGTTGTTCGCGGTCCGACTCCGGCGCGCCGGCCATGCGCAGGAACACGTTGACCGGGAATTTCTGCCCTATCTCCTCGACAAACTCGCACTGGCCGCGCGCAAGCAATGCATCGATCAGGCTGCCGGACAAGATGCGCAGATGGTCCTCCATGGCAGCCACGCTGCGCGGCACGAAGGCAGGGGTGATGATGCGGCGGTAATCGGTGTGCTGCGGCGGGTCGGACAGGTTGGGCAGCGTCCACGGCTTGCGGGACATAGCGTTGTATTGGGGATCGCTGGAGAAGCGTTCGAAGTCGCGCAGCATCTCCAGCCCTTCGTCGGCGCCGACAATGACCCAGTGGCCACCGTTGTGCGGGCTGAAGAAAATGGGCGGCACCTTGTTGGACTGCAGCAGTTCCACCATCGTGCGGTGGGGGTTCTGGTCCAGCTCGGAGGCGGTGTAGACGTCGAAGTCGAAAACCAGGTCGGGGGGCACGTGGTCGGGTACGGGCAAATCCATGTTGTCTTCCTACTTTTATGCAGGCGCCGCAGAGCGGCGCGATCGATCTCAGGTTCGGTCCGCCGGCCCCGCGGCCTGCGCGCCGACAGTCTCACACACCATACACGCGCCGCGCGGTCGCCGACAGCACGGCCTGGCGTTCGCTGCCTGCCAGCGGCGCGGCAAGGCGCTTGAAGGCGTTCCACAGGCCGGTATAGGTACCGCCGGTGCGGTCCACCGGGTAATTGCTCTCGAACATGCAGCGCTGCGG
>JANYBQ010000343.1 GCA_025360705.1 Betaproteobacteria bacterium
CGGTGGCTTGGGCACGAACGTCATCGCCGGCACCGACTATGGTGACCGCATCGACCTGTCAGGCACCGAGCTATTCAACATCGCGAGCATCAATGGTGGCGCGGGTGGCGACATCCTCACGGGCAGCGCGGGCAATGACACCATTGTTGGCGGAGCCGGATCCGACGTTCTGGCCGGGGGAGCCGGTGACGACACCTTCCTCATCAACGGGACAGACAGCGGTTATGACAGCTTTCAGGGCGATGCGGGGTACGACGCCATCTTGGGTGGAGCGGCAGACGACACCATACGGATGTATAGCTTCTCCGGGGCGGCAACGGTGGAGAAGATTGATGGTGGCTTAGGCACGAACGTCATTGCCGGCACCGGCTATGGCGACCGCATCGACCTCTCAGGCACCGAGCTATTCAACATCGCCAGCATCAATGGTGGCGCGGGTGGCGACATCCTCACGGGCAGCGCGGGAGACGACATCATTGTTGGCGGAGCCGGATCCGACGTTCTGGCCGGGGGAGCGGGTGACGACACCTACTGGTTAAGCCGTGGTTATGGCGCCGATACGATTGGGGAAAACGATACAACGGCACGCAACACCGACACTGCTCGGTTCGATACTGGAATTGCAGCCGATCAACTCTGGTTTCGCCACGTATCCAACAATCTGGAAGTGAGCGTCATCGGCACGGGCGACAAGTTCAGTCTTGCCAACTGGTACTTGGGCAACCAGTACCACGTGGAGCAATTCAAGACCAGCGACGGCAAGACTTTGCTCGACAGCCAGGTGCAAAACCTGGTGAACGCCATGGCGGCGTTCGCGCCGCCGGCCATGGGAACTACCAATTTGTCGGCCGCTTATGCCAGCCAGCTGACGCCGGTCATCGCAGCCAACTGGCAGTAGGTCAACCCACGCTACTCCATCTTGATGCCAGCTTCCTTGACCACTTTGCCCCAGCGGTCCATCTCGCTCACCATGTAGTCGGCCATGGCTTCGGGCGTGGAGGGAGCCACTTCCACACCGGCGTCCGAGAGCGCCTTTTTGGTGTCGGGCGCAGCCATGAGTTTGGCGATTTCACCGTTCAGCCGCATCACGATGTCGTGCGGTGTGCCAGCCGGCGCCAGCAGCGCCAGCCATACCGACGCCTCGTAGCCCGGCACGCCGGCCTCTTGCATGGTGGGCACATCGGGCAGTTGGGGAATTCGTTTGGCGGTGGTCACGGCCAGTGCCTTCAGGCGGCCCGATGGCACCTGGGCCAGGGCGTTCGGCACGCCCGCAAAACTGGTTTCCACGACACCGGCTACCAGGTCGGTGGCGGCGCCGCTGCTGCCCCGGTAGGGCACATGCACCAGTTTTGCACCGGTCATGGAGACGAACATGCCGCCCATCAAATGCTGCGAGCTGCCGTTACCCGACGACGCGTAGTGGATGGTGTCGGGCGCGGCCTTGGCAAGCGCTATCAGTTCCTTCACGTTGTTGGCCGGCAGTTTGGGGTTGGCCAACAACACATAGGCCGAGTCCACCAGCTTGGACACCACGGTAAAACTCTTAATCGGGTCGTACGGCATGGTCTTGTAGATCCACGGGCTGATGACATGGGTGGTGGACACCATCACCAGCGTGTAGCCGTCAGGCGCAGCCTTGGCGACGAAGTCGGTGCCGATGGTGGAGCCCGCGCCGGCCTTGTTCTCTATCACCCATTGCTGGCCCATCGACACCGACAGTTTCTGCCCCAAGATACGGGCCACCACGTCGGTAAAGCCGCCGGGTGCAAACGGCACAATCAGCCGCACCGGCTTGTTGGGGTAGGCCTGTGCCCACGCGCCGGACATTCCCAAAGCCAGCAGCGGCGCCAGCAGCAGCGATCTTCTTGTGGTGGTTTTCATGCCGTTACCCCTTGTAGCTCGGTTCGGGCATGGTGAAGAAACTGTGCAGTATGTGGTAGACCATCATGTAGTTCTTTTGCTGGAAGCTGGCGTGCGAAATACCGGCCATGATGCTGAACTGCTTGTTCATGTTGGGCAGCAGTTTGTAGTAGGCGATCAGGTCGTCCAGGCTGGCGATGCCATCGTGTTCGCCGCGCAGGATGATGCTGGGCACGGTGAGTTTTTTCGGGTCCAGCAGTGGCAGCTTGGAGCACATGTCCACATAGGTTCCGGTAGGCATCGAGTCGTCCAGCGTCAGGATGGCGTCGGCAAAAGCATTGACCGTGGCCTCGTCGGCGGTACCGGGATGGTCGCGCTGGAAGATGCTGTGTACAAAAGCGCGGTCGATTGGACGGCGATTCCGGGCAATAAATTCAGGCAGATTTTTCTTGCGTTGTTCGAGCGTAGGGCTGCCTTCGCCGGTCCATACGAATGCGTCGAGCGCGATTTTGGCCACGCGTTCGGGATGCCGCTCGGCAAACAAGGCCGCCTTCAGCGCGCCGGACGATATGCCATACATCAGCAGCGGCTTGGCGCCGGTTTTCTTCAGCACGTATTCGCTGCCCGCTGCCAGGTCGTCGGCGCCGTTGCTGATGTCGAAGTTGATGTCGCGGGTTTTGTCGGAGCGGCCATAACCTTCGTTGTCCATGGTCCAGGTGTCGAAGCCATGGTCGGCAAACCAGTCCATCGCCGACGAATACGGTCGGCCCGGCACGTGCAGGTCGAAGGTGGGCTGCGACGCCATGGACGATCCATGCACGAAAAAAAGCGTTCCCGCGTGGGGCACTTTGGCGGATGCTTTCTTCTCCCACAGGAAAAGTCGGACGTCGCCTTTTTGGGTCCAGTGTTCGACACCGTCGGTCCATTTCACGTCGCTCATGAATGACTCCTTGTGTTTTTTAAAAACTTAAAACTTCAAGGCCGTTGACTCGTTTGTCGGGCGGCCTTTCCAAATCCGCAGCGCTCTGTGCTGGCGCCATTCCAGCCAGCCGCTATTTGCAACTCAAAGCGGTAGCTGATCCAGCGTGTCGTACGTCGTCCTGAGCCAGGTCTTGACGCGCTGACGCTCCAGCATGCCCAGCGCATGGGGGCCTTCTCGGCTCTGCAGCGCTGCCCAAAAGCTGGCGTTCTGCCGGTCGATCTTGCGCATGCTGGCTTCGTGCAGCGGTGTCAGCGTAATGACGCGCGCCGCCAGCGCCTGTGCTTTCTTGAGTGCGTCGGACTCGTCCAGCAAGCTGAAGTCGGAGCCGCGCGCCTGATTCTTGACCACGATGTAGTTGGGGCCGGGACCGTAGGTGTTGACGAGCCGGTCCAGCAATTCCACCGAGTCCTTGCCCGCGTCGGTCAAATGCCAGAAGTTGACCGTAACGCCCATCTCGGCCATCAGCGAAATAAGGTCGGACTCGCGGATCCAGCGCGATAGCGGCGCGGCGGTTTGCGCGGCCAGGTCGACGATCACGCTTCTCCGTTTACCTTCGATCGGCGGCTCTTCAAATATCGCGGCGATGCGGTCCAGACCTTCGTAGTTGTCCACGATGATGGGCGAGGCATAGTCGGAGTAAAAACGCGTGAATGAGGTGTGCGAGCGGTCGGTGTCGAAGCCGATAAAGGGTTGGCCCTTGTCGATGAAGTACTGGGCCAGTACACGCGACGCGACGGATTTTCCCACGCCGCCTTTTTCTCCGCCGACGAAATTGAGTGAACTCATGTATTTTTCTCCCGTGTGAAGAAGTTATTGCAACGCAAGTGGCGTGCAAAAACCGGTGGTTCACGCTTGGCTGCGCAATGTGGTCTCGACGCCTTCTTGTGTTTCTCGTTCAAGGCAGATTTTTTAGCAGAACCTGGCTTTTACGGTCCCAGTTGTACATG
>JANYBQ010000661.1 GCA_025360705.1 Betaproteobacteria bacterium
CGCGTAGGGGTCAACACCAGTGCGCGGATGCCGGTGCCGCCAAATTTGTTTTGCGCGCTGCGCGCCATGCTCAATTTGTGCAGTATCGGCAATACAAACGCTGCGGTTTTGCCGGTGCCGGTTTGGGCGCCGCCGAGCAAATCGCGTCCGTCCAGTACTACCGGGATGGCCTGGGCCTGAATCGCGGTGGGAGTTTCGTAACCCTGCTCGCGCACGGCCTTGACAATGGCCGGGGCCAGTTTCAGATCTTCAAAGTTCATAGTGTGGCGCCCATGCAGGACGCTTGGCATGTCGACCCGTCCCGGAGTTGTTGCGCCGGACCAGTTAAAGGCAGACAGGATAAAAAAGCGGGACGTGTAGGCGAGGCCCCAGTCCCCAGCGAATGCTGATATTGTGGGCAGCTGGAGGCCCGCAACAGCCGGTATTGTCGCACGCGGCAGGTGTATGCCGGTATTCGCGTACGTCAGCCGGGTCGGCGATTCATGCGAACATACCGGGGTCCAAACATGCGCGGTGTGGATGCAAGCAACGGAAGCGATCGATGAACAAGTACCGTTTGCGTCGAATTGGTGTGGCAAGCAATGCTTCTGCCATCAGCCCCTCGCTGTCCGATTGCATTGAGCTCGTGCTGGACCAGGTTGATGCGCTGGCCGCCGATGTGCTGGACGCACTCCAGGCGTTTGTCGCGCCTGCCCTGGGTGATGGGCCCGCCCCCGACCCGACCGATCCCGACGTTAAAAACGCTGTCACGTATTTGTTGGCCGAGTCCGAATCGGTGCGTGCCACGGTCGAGGCCGAATTGCGCCGTCTTGTGTACCAAAGTGGAGCGCATGATTTTGGGCAGTCACCGCTGGGCCGGGTCGAGGACATCCATTTGTTCGATATCCGGGAACTCGAAGCGCATATCGAAAGGGCGTTGGCGCGCCAGGAAATCATGCGGGCGGTGGACGACGTACTGCCATTGTTCGATGCGCTGGTCGCTGCTTTGTTGGGCTGGTCCACGGTGCAGCCCGATCTCAATCCCCTGAAGCCCGACGCATTTGCCTGTGCCTTGAACGAAACTTTGGATGCATGGGTGCCCGACGACCGGGTGCGCATGACTCTGCTGCGCCCCGCCTCTATCGCGTTAGGCACGGGCATGCGCCTGCTGTACCGGGAGACCTGCGACTGGTTACGCTCCCAAGGCATCGATCCGGTGGAGCAACCGACCGGCAATCCGCTGGAGGGTGGTGCCGCGCGCTCGCAACTGGTGGAGAGCGAGGTCCAGCGGACCATGCTCACGCTGGACAAATTGCGCCGCTTGATGACAGGCGAATCGCTGCCGGTATCCGGGAGCTTTGGCATGCGGGACTTCACGCACACCGTGCCGGCCTCGCTGGTGGCATTGCAAGACCTGAAGCTGGTCGAACCGATGATGAAACGTCTGGCCGAACGCTCGACGCAGCCTGGCGGATCAGTGGCTGTCAGTCCGTTGCGTGCCATCGCCGCGGACCCGGCGGTTCGCTCCCAGGCTCAGAATCAGCAGATCGGACGCCAGCTCGGCGACGAGGTGGTGGGCATGATGCTGGACCAGCTGGTCCAGGACGAGCGCCTCGAATTGCCGGTGCGCGTGCAGTTGCGTTCGCTCGAACCCTTGTTGGTGCGTCTTGCCAAAGGCGATCCGCGGTTTTTTATCGATCGCGCGCATCCGGCGCGGCAATTTCTGGAACGTATCGCGCAACGCAGTCTGGCATTCGCCAAGGACCACGACGACAGTGACGGCGAAGGTCTGCACGGCTTCGTGGCCTGTGTCGCCTATGCGGTCAATACCCTGTCGCAAGGCCCCGGCGACTCCGCCGCCTGCGCCGCCGTTCTGAGCGCACTGGAGCAGGACTGGACCGCGTTCGAGGCGATGCGGAGCCGGCAGCGGGAAGACACCCTCAACGCCCGTCAACACGCGCACCAACGTATGTTGATGGCGCAGCGTTTCTCGGGCGCCATGATGGAGCGGTTCAAAAACAGCGCGCTGCCGGAACGGGTCGCCGGCTTTTTACGCGGCCCCTGGTCGCAGGTGCTGGCCGAAGTTCATCTGCGCAATAACAGCGCGGATCCCGATCCGCGCGGTTACCTGGCGCTGGTGGACGATTTGGTATGGAGCGTGCAGCCGCCCATGGTGCAGCTCGACCATGCGCGGCTGGTCCGTTTGATTCCGCGTCTGCTGGGCCGGCTTAACGAAGGCTTGGTGCTGATCCGCTATCCGCAGGAGCCGGTCTCGATATTTCTGGACGACTTGAGCGCGCTGCACGAAAAAGCGCTGGAGAACCACCGGCGGGCTTTGACGGCCGCGCGCGCGCTGGCGGCCTTGCAGCGCGGCCCCGACGTCGAAGCGACGGCCAGTGAACCGGCACCCCTGTCGGAGACCGATGACGACGACGCCACCTTGCCGCTGACGTCGGTTCTGCCCCGTGCCCGCCCCGCTGCCAGGGGTGCGTCGGCACCGCGCGACCTGTTGCTGGGCTCGACCGTCGATCTTTTGCTGGCTGGCGCCTGGGTGCGTGCGGAGCTAACCTGGATTAACCACAACCGCAACCTGTTCATGTTCGTTTCCGGCGCCGGTCTGGCGCATGCGATGTCGCGGCGCACCATGGACCGGCTGGAAACGCAGGGTCGAATCAGGGTTATCGCCGCGGTTTCGGAAGTCGATCTTGAGTTGGAAGACCTGACGTTACATCCGCTCGCGAGTTGATCCGCCGCGGCGCCGACAGCCGATAATGCCGTTTTGCGCTTCGGCGTACCGGGACGGCGGATTTTGCCGGCGTTCGCTGAAATTCGCTTCGCTCAATAACCGCTAATTTTCACAAAGGTAATGCAGTAAATCATGGCGCAATACGTTTTTACGATGAACCGCGTTGGCAAGATAGTTCCGCCAAAGCGCCATATCCTCAAGGACATCTCGCTGAGCTTTTTTCCGGGCGCCAAAATCGGCGTGCTGGGTACCAATGGCTCGGGCAAGTCGACCTTGCTCAAGATCATGGCCGGGGTGGACAAGGAGATCGAGGGCGAAGCCACACCGATGGCCAACCTGAATATCGGGTATTTGCCGCAGGAGCCGCGGCTCGACCCGACCCAGACCGTGCGGGAAAGTGTCGAAGCGGGTATGGGGGCGCTTTTCACGGCCAAGGCCCGGCTGGACGAGATATACGCGGCTTATGGCGAGCCGGACGCCGACTTCGACAAGCTGGCGACCGAGCAGGCCGAGATGGAAGCCATCATCGGCGCCGCCGGAACCGATTCCGAACACCAGCTAGAGATTGCCGCGGACGCTTTGCGCCTGCCGCCGTGGGAGGCCAGGATAGAGTTTTTATCGGGTGGCGAAAAGCGCCGCGTCGCCTTGTGCCGCCTGTTGCTGTCCAAGCCCGACATGTTGCTGCTGGACGAGCCCACCAACCACCTGGACGCAGAATCGGTCGATTGGCTGGAGCAGTTTTTGCAGCGTTACCCCGGCACCGTGGTGGCCATCACCCACGACCGTTACTTCCTGGACAACGCGGCCGAATGGATTCTTGAACTCGACCGTGGATCGGGCATTCCCTACAAGGGCAACTACAGTTCCTGGCTGGAGCAAAAGCAGGAGCGCCTGGTGCTGGAGCACAAAGGCGAAGAGTCGCGCGCCAAGGCCTTGAAGAAAGAGCTTGAGTGGTCGCGCCAGAACCCCAAGGCGCGCCAGGCCAAAAGCAAGGCACGGCTGGCGCGTTTCGAGGAACTGTCCGACTTTGAATACCAGAAGCGCAACGAGACCAACGAAATCTTCATTCCAGTGGCCGAGCGTCTGGGTAACGAGGTGATCGAGTTCGTCAACGTGAGCAAATCCTTTGGCGATCGCCTGCTGATCGACAACCTGAGTTTCAAGGTTCCGGCCGGCGCCATCGTGGGCATCATCGGCCCGAATGGCGCGGGTAAATCGACGCTGTTTCGCATGATCGCGGGCCAGCAGAAGCCCGATAGCGGCGAAGTCAAAATCGGCGCCACGGTCAAGATGACCTTTGTCGATCAACATCGCGACGACCTGGCCAACGAAAAAACGGTCTGGGAAGACGTTTCCGGCGGGCTGGACATTCTCAACGTAGGCAAGTTCCAGATGGCCAGCCGCGCGTACTGCGGACGTTTCAACTTCAACGGCGCGGACCAGCAAAAGCGTGTTGGCATGTTGTCGGGCGGTGAACGCGGTCGGCTGCACCTGGCCAAGACGCTGATAGCCGGCGGCAATGTGCTGATGCTCGATGAGCCCTCCAACGACCTGGACGTCGAAACCTTGCGCGCGCTGGAAGACGCCTTGCTGGAGTTCGCCGGTTCGCTGATGGTGATCAGCCACGACCGCTGGTTTCTGGACCGCATCGCTACCCACATACTGGCCTGCGAAGGCGACAGCCAATGGACCTTCTACAACGGCAATTACCAGGAATACGAAGCCGACAAAAAACGCCGGCTCGGAGAAGAAGGCGCCAAACCGAAACGCATGCGGTTCAAAGCGCTTAAGTAGTGAGACACGCAGTGCGCAGCGTGGGG
>JANYBQ010000388.1 GCA_025360705.1 Betaproteobacteria bacterium
AGTTGGGCCGCAAAGGTGCGCTGGTCAGTGATGAGTGTCTCTACGGTTGCCATGATCAAAATATTCCTGAAAGTGTTGTCGTGGGTGTATGTTGCCGGTTGCAGGGCGATGTGTATCGCCCGGCCGGGGGTAACGCTTCAATGGGAACTGGCGCATGCAAATGGTCGCTGGCGCAGGATCGGTATGGGTGCTTCCGGGCTGATGCGCTCCACTACCCCGTGTATGTAGCGGTCGAGCATGACGTCGCCTACCACCAGAATCTTGGGTTTGTTCACGCTTTGGCTCCTGTGTGTGCGGCGATCACAGCCGCGAACTTATCAGCCACGGCCTTCGTACCCTCGGCCCAGCGGTCAATGGCACCGGACTGATCACGCGGCGGGTCTGGATCACCCATGCCGATACCGAACGCTTCGCGCTCCAGCGTTATCGCCTTGCTCAGCGCCTCGCTCAAGCACTTGAGCACGCTGGCGCGATTACCCAAGGTCATTGCCTGGCCGAGAGCTGCGTCGGCACGGTTGAGCAGCGCAGGCGGAATCTCCTCCCCGACTGCGGCCTTGGCCAGAAAGTCGTGCATCTCGTGCAGCAGCAGCGGCGCCTTGGTGGACACCTCCAGCTCGGCCAGCATGGTCATGGCAAGGGTGCGCGTGCGGGTAGCGTCGCGTCGGTGCGCGAGAACGATGGTGACGATGTTGTCAGCGCCTTGCTCAACGATCTGCCGCTCGGTGGCCGCCTTCTCGGGGCTGGTGGCCACTTGGGCCTTGCTCAGCTTGACGGCGGCTGTCTGCCTGATCTTGGCGCCCAGGTCGCGCTCCCAGCCCTCTTCGTCAGCGATCTGCTTGATGCGTGGCCCGGACAAGCCATGTACCTCGGCCATCTCTCGGAAAGTATGTAGGCCAGCACGGTAGTCCAGCTCCAGCTTTTCCCGATCGACGACCTTGCGCTTGGCCGCCATCAGTGCCTCCGGGCTCGTGTGAAGCAGCAGGCAGCAGCCTCAAGGGCCAGGTGATAGTCAAGTGCCGCCCATGGCATTGCGATGACACCGGCCTCCTCGCATGCAGCCTCGATGTACGCATCCTGCATCACTTCGCCTACGGATGTCCACAGCAGGCACTTGTGCACCGTGCGCTTGCCCAGCAGCTTGAACTGGCCGGCGTATAGGCACACTTGCCCAATACCAGCGACCACGTGAGCGTACCCTTTGGTACCGTCCCTCACATTAACCAGGCTGGTCGACTGGTCGGCTTTGTGGTTTATCACGATATCGGCGCTGCCATACGGCAAGGAGAAGTCGTAGACCACCGTGTCGCCAGCTTGATGTGGCACCCGGTTGTCGAACTGGCCGCAGGCCGTGGAGTCCCGAAACATGCGAATGATGTCCCTCTCTCCGCCGGGGTACCGGTGAATCCCAAGGAGGGCTGTGGCGTCATCCTTAATGCGCGCTATGTCAGCCGGCGTTAAGGTGAATGGCACTTACATAAGCCCCATGATGTTGAAGTCACGGGCGTAAGCATTTGAATTTGAAGACAAAAGGAGGTGGCTGGCCCAGGGATTGATAGGATGGTTGTTACTACGCACCCAAACCATCTTTCCAAAGGCCGGCCACCATGAATCGTAATGCCCGAAACGTTTTGCATCAACGTCGAAGCAGTATCGGACGCCGGTCGCGGGCGACCGAGGCAGTGGAGTTCTTCAACGTGCTGACGAGTCCGCAGTTGCTTGAGGCGACCGAAGCGCTGCTGCCCAAGCACCGCGAGCGGCTGTATCCGCCCACGGTTGCGCTGTCCATGTTCATGCGCCAGGTGCTGGAGGCCGACGGCTCGTGCCAGAAGGCGGTCAACGGGTGGGCCGCGCAGCGCGCGGCCGACGGGCTCACCGCGTGCAGCGTTCGTACTGGCGGGTACTGCCGGGCGCGCCAGCGCGTGCCGCTGGAGATGGTCAGTACGCTCACGCGCCAGACAGGGCGTGAGCTCAGCAAGAAGGCGCCGGCGCAATGGCTGTGGCGCGGGCGCGCGGTCAAGCTGGTGGACGGCACCGGAATCTCGATGCCCGATACCCCAGAGAACCAGGCGCGGTATCCCCAGCCCAACACCCAGGCACCTGGAGTGGGCTTTCCGCTGGCCCGCCTGGTCCTGGTGATTTGCCTGGCCAGCGGCGCGGCGCTCGATGCGGCAGTCGGACCACACAGTGGCAAAGGCACTGGCGAACTCGGATTGGTACGCGGTCTGCTCGAAGGCTTCTGTGCTGGCGACGTGATGCTTGCCGATGCCCTGTACTGCAACTATTTCCTGATCGCCACCCTGAAGGCCGCGGGCGTGGATGTGTTGTTCGAGCAAAACGGAGCGCGCATCACCGACTTTCGTCGTGGCCAGTCGCTGGGCACGCGCGACCACCTCGTGCACTGGTCCAAGCCCGCAGCGCGACCACAGTGGATGACGCCCGAGCAGTATGCGGGCTTTCCCGATGAGCTGACGGTACGCGAAGTTAAGGTCGCCCACCGGGTGCTGGTCACCACGATGCTCGATCATCGACGGGTCAGCAAGGACGATCTGTCCGACCTGTACGCGCGGCGCTGGAACGTCGAACTCGACCTGCGCAACCTCAAGACCACCATGGGCATGGACGTGCTGAGCTGCCAGACGCCGCAGATGAACGAGAAACAACTGTGGGTCCATCTGCTGGCCTACAACGTGATCCGACTGCTCATGGCGCAGGCCGCCAATAATGCCGGCGTGGACCCGCGTGAGCTGAGCTTCAAGCACACGGTGCAACTGTGGACCGAGTGGGTCGCGCGAGGTCTGTCGGCCACGAAGGATTGCGGGCGGCTGTTCACGCTGATCGCCCAGTGCAGGGTAGGTAATCGGCCCAAGCGCATCGAGCCGCGAATGCGAAAGCGACGACCCAAACCCTACCCGTGGTTGAAGGTCCCGCGCGCCCAGGCTCGACAAAAAATCGAGCGCCATGGGCATGCCTGGGAGACAAAGTAAGTGCCATTCGCCTTAAGGTTGGTTGAAACCTTGCTTCCAGGGAGCCGGGTGATGCCCGACCATGGGTCTTCTTGACCTTAGGGTTGATGGTGTTGGGCACCTTGCTCGCGCGCCCGTAGCCGTAGCGCTTGGTGCCATCTGCGAGGACCTCTACCGAGCTGGGTGAGGGGTTCGCTATCTCCGCCTTGAGGTCTGCAATGAACCAGTCGTATAGTTCGCGCGCCGTGGTGGCGCCGAACAGCTTCAGTTCCAGGGCCAGCGAAAGCATGCCGGCGCGCGGGCCCCAATCCTCGAACGCTGGCATACGGTCCAGCGCTTGCTGGGCTCGGCGCCTTACGCCCAGGCCGACCGCCTTCGAGGGGGAGGGAGGTGCTTTAACCATTTTGCTGCTCCGCCAAGGCGAGTTTCGCTGCCCATCTTGCGGCTGCGATGCCCATGTTGAGGTCCTCTATTTGCGCGGCAAAATTGCCTGCGATTGCGCGCGGAGGCTTGGCCAGGTCCACGAAAGCCGGTTCTGCAAGGCGGTGCTGGGCCAGTACCCGCCGCGCGTCCTGAATCGCACTCTCGGCGTCCAGCCATTGCTTTTGGGCTTCATCTTTTCCCTGTATGCAGCCAAGTGCGACGGCCTTTTGCACGTCTTCGGCTTCAGCGATGCGCCGCTCTTGGATGCCAACGATGGCGCGGTACGCGGCGATGTTTCTGTCTGCGCTCGTGACTTGCTTTACAGCGATGGCGTGCGCCTTCTGTACTTTCTGGAGGGAGCCGAGCATGGTCTTTAAGTGCGCAAGCCCATCCACTTTGTTGTCTGGAATGTCTTCTGCGGCGCTGGTCAGTGCTGATCTCTTCGAACTCATGGGTGTACTCCTGCAGGTGGTGGGATGGAAAGGAAGCCGGCTGGCTGTGCTGTGCTGTGCTGGGAAACCAGACTGGCTGGCGGACGTGGTACACAGCTGGCCTGTAGCTGTGGTGCAGGCACCCCTTGGGTCAAGTCGAAGGTCAGCATTGCGCGGCTCCCCGATGGGATGGCCAGTCAAGCACGAGCATGCGGGCCGCTTCGCGCAGCCTGTCATAGCTGCGATCACCAACGGCGGCTTTGATGGCGGCTGGTTGCAGGTTTGACATCAAGACGGTTGGCAAATTCTCGCAATATCGGGCGTCGATGATCGTGAACAGGTTCTTCAGTTCGTCGTCGCTGCCCCGCGTGCCGCCCACCTCGTCGACGACCAGCAGAGGGACGCTGGCCAGGTGCTCCAGAAGTTCCGCCTCGGTGTCGATTCCATCGCTGCCCCAGGCCGCCCCTTTGACCCCCCAGCGTGCCCGGAGCATCGCCACGATCTCGTGCACGCCGTGGATGCATCCCCCCATGAGGTGCTGCCGGACCACGTAGTTGACGATCGCACAGCCCAAGTGCGTTTTCCCGACGCCGACCGGGCCGATCAGCCACAGGCCGCCGCCGGCGCTGGGGTCGAACGTCTCCGCGTATTTGCGACATGCCGTCAGAATCTCGCGCTGAGCGGGCAGCGTGGACAAAAAGTTCTCGAAAGTCGCGGGCTGGAAACGGGTCTTGATGCCGGAAAGGCGCAGATTTCGTTGCAGGCGATGAGCGGCAACGCGATCGGCCTCGAGTTGCTTCTTTTCCGCCTCCCGTGCTTCCCATGCCTCCCCGGCCACTCGCTGGCAAGTGGGGCAGCCCGCCCACGTCCTGCCGTAGAAGTGTTTGGCGGTGTAAGGGCCGTGCTTATCGCAGGTCCGTTCTTGGGCTGCTGGCCGTTCGTGTTCAAGCTGGGATGTCATTGGTTGCCTCCGGATAGGTGCCTGGGGTGAAGCCACTGTGGCGGCCGGCGCGATTGGATTGCCTGCCTGCACCGCCTTCGCGGTTGGCATGCCATGACGCCTTGAAGCCAGCCCAACTGGCTGAGCAGCAATACCGCATGGCGTCGTTAATCCCCAAGCCTGCCTTGCTTGCCTCATTGGCGAAAATCGTCAGCACCGTACGCGTCAGACCGCCAGCCTTCTTTGCTTTACGGACAACAAGCCAGTCTTTCAGGATTTGCTGATCAACATTGACCAGTAGGTCCGATAAGTCGTCGGTGTCGCGCGACTTGTTCGCGCGTTTCTTTACTGACGGTTCCTTGATGGTTCCTGATGGTTCGGGTGCACTGGGTTGCAGGGGTTTGATACCAAGGATTGCAGGGGTGTCGGCAACCGGTTGCAGGGGTGCACTGCGTTGCAGGGGTGCAGCAGGTTGCAGGGGTGGGGGTGCAACGGAGTGCAGCCCCAGACGGTCCAAGACTACCCGATAAAGGTTGGTGCCCTTGGGCCCTTCGTTGACGCGGATTTCAAGTTCGCCACTGGCTTTCAATCCCGTCAGCACATAGTTCGCGTTGCGTGCCTTCATCCGGCACTTGGCGGCCAAGGTGGTGACGGACGGGTATGCGCGACCCTCATCGTCGGCGAAGTCTGCGATGGCCAACAGCATCAGCAGGTCGCTGCCTGCATGGCTGGATCCGTCCCAGACTCTGGTCATGACCCGAATGCTCATGTGCCACCCCAGCCTACTGGTTTGCAGGCGGAACTGGAAAGCCAGGTGTCGACGCTTTCGATGTCGAAGAATTGCAGAGTCACGGCCATTCGACTGGCGATGTATGGGGCTTGATCGCTGGCACCATCGCGCTTACGCAGCGTGACTCCTGCCAGCGCGGCTCGCGCTTGAAGCGTGGTGAATCTCTTGAACTCGCGCTCGCCCATGGCAAAGTTCAAGTCGTTCTGGTCGACACGATGGCCACCGGTGGACATGGTGACCGAGCGGTAAACGGGTGGCATTTTGATTTCCGTGTTCATGACAGCACCTCCGCGCGCGCCAGGAACGACAAGACCTGCAGTGCCTCCTTCGCCCGCCGGTACCCGACGTGGTGGTCTACGGCCCCCCGCAATGCCCTTGCGGCCACCGCCTGAGCCACGACAACCATGGACTGCTGGGGCAGATCCAAGCCGCGCCTCTGACCAGCATCAAGCCCAGCCACGCTGTTGATCAGCTTGTTGACGTTCATGTGAACGAACTGCGGATTGCTCGATTCGGCTGCCAGCACCTGAATTTGATCGTGCAGGGCGTGGTATGTCGGCAGGTACTCGGTTTGACGGTGCTCAGCGGCTCGGCGCGCGTCGCGGAACGCCTTGACCAGGCGTACTTTCAAGTGACGGACCTTCGCGGTGTTCCGGCTGAAGGTCAAAAGAAGATAGCACTGGTCTTCGTTCAACAGCGCAAACTTCTCAGGCTGCCCGCGGCCCCGTATTTCTCCAGTTTGAAACCGAAGTAATCCGAGTTCTTCAAAGTCGGACCGATGACCCTTGACCAGCTCGAACATACTCTGGTGGCGGCCGCCCAAGTGCTTGGCCAGCAAGCGGGTGTCCACCCTGGCTTGGACGTTGTCGGCGATCAGCTTCACCACCCCGCCATTGGCTGCGCTGCGTTCGGGTGCTGGGGTTACGACCGTCATGATGTCAGGCCTCAGCCTGAGCGGCCAAACGCAGTTCCCGCGCCTTCGCGCTGGCCTTGATCATCTTCGCCTTCATGGCATCACCAGCTTTGGTATCAGCGGCGCCCTCCGCTGCGAAACGGCGCCAGAAGTCGCGCACGTCAGCCAAACGCCAGCGCGTGCAGCGCGGACGCTGAACAGCAGGCTTTGGCGCCCGGCCGGCGCGAACCTCCTCCAACCACCAGCTTATTGACATGGCTCCAGTTGCGGCACAGGATTCGGCATCAATTAGCGCTACGTCAGTCAGCTTTTCGATTGATGTGTTCATTGGTTTCTCCATCTGGTAATAAGTCGTCGTTTGAGTACCCATGGATCCTCAACCCACCTGCAATCGCTGTCACCCGAAGCCGGGGGTATAGCTCCTCGCGCTTGATCTTTCATTGGAGAAATCAGAGAAATCGACGCTCTGAGGCGCGGCCAAAGTGGAAGGCCAACGCCAAATTTCAGCGTGGTGCGGTCACAGCAATCGGCGGAAGTACCTGCGGACATGTGTGGAAATGCAGACCGCGCCGACCGTCGCCCCGACTCATGCGATTGAAGGGCTTTGTCAGAGGGAAAGCATGCTGGCCCGAGGGTTGACTGGTGGCGCTAACCGTGCGGCGTCGCCTCACACTGTCCTACAGACAGCAGGTGGCGTCTTCGCAGAGCCCTCTACCGGGGGCAACCGTCTCTGTACCAATCGGGGGCAAAGCTTCGCCAGAAACGCCTGCTGAAATAAGTCCAATTGCCTCAAAAATAGGCACCGCGCAGACCAAGGCTCAAGCAATGGGCATTGACACGGCCGTCGAACCCATGTCGAACGCCGCCGCCGTTGCCGTGGACGCCGGTGCCGATGTAGTTACCCAGCAGCACGAGGTCGACAAGCAAAAGGCCGAGGCCTACGCGAAGGAGAAGGCCATTCCGGGTTAGCAAATTGATCGCAGAGATCGTAGCGATCAAGCGGTCTTGAACGCCAGGACCTTCGCACCGTCGCGCAGTTGGTCGAGGTAGTCCGCCCATCGCGTCATCAGGTCGCGCCGCTGCACCAGGTACTGCGTGCGGTTGTACGCCCACCCCAGCGCGTCAGGCACCGTGTGGGCCAGCTGCGCCTCGATCACCTCGGGCTGCATGTTCAACCGCTCCGTGGCCATCGTGCGAGCCATGGCACGGAAGCCGTGGGCCGTCATGTCCTCATTGGTGTAGCCCAGCGCTCGCAGGGCCGCACGCACCGTGTTCTCGCTCATGCAGCGCGCGCCACCACGCTCGGACGGGAACACATACCGGCCGTGGCCCGTAAGCGGCCGTAGCTCTTCCAGGATGGCCAGGGCCTGCTGCGCAAGTGGCACCAGATGGGGGATGCCATTGCCCTTGTCGGCCTTCTTGCGCTTCATGAGCTCGCCCGGCACCGTCAGCATCGCGCCGTCCACGTTCACCCATGCCCACTCCATCGCTCGCAGCTCACCCGGGCGTAGGAGCAGTAGGGCAGACAGGGACAGGGCTCCGCGGGTCACAGGGCGGCCGCTGTAGCCAGCCACGTCGCGCAGCAGCTTGCCGGCCTCGTCTGGCTGGGTAATGGCGGAAAAGTGCTTGCGCGTCGCCGCCGGCAACTGGTCGCGCAGGTCGGCGGCCGGGTTGCGCTGGCATGTGCCTTCGCCGATGCCGAAGCGGAACACCTGCCCGCAAGCGTCCTTCACACGGTGCGCGGTCTCTACCACTCCGCGTGCAGTGATGCGGCGCAGGCAGGCCAGCAGATCGGGCGCCTCTATGTCGGCAATGGGTCGCCGGCCCAGCCATGGAAAAACGTGCTTCTCAAGCCGGGAAAGCGTGCGCTGCGCATGTGCTGGGGTGACCTTGGACTCGTGCACGGTGGAAACCCACATACGGGCCACGTGCTCAAAGGTACCCGGCCCGGGCAAGCCAGCGTCTGCCAAGGCCTTCGCCGCCACATCCCGTTCACGCTGGGCCTTGTCGACCTTCCGTTTCGCGCTGGGGTCGGTGCCGCCGGCAACCAGCTTGCGGGTGTCGTCGCGCCGCTGGCGGGCATCCTTGAGCGAAACCTCGGGGTACGTGCCCAGGCTCAGCATGCCCTCCTTGCCATCGCGCCAGTAGCGCAGCCGCCACCATCCGGTACCCGTCGGGCGGGCCTCAAGCACCAGCCCCGCGCCATCGCTGATCTTGCGCGGTTTGCCCTCTTTTTCAGCCGTTTTGAGGGCTGAACGAATGGCCTTGTCGGAGAGTACTTCTGATGCTGCCATACCGGGTAACTTTCTGGCGTATGAGGCCACAACGGGCCAGTTACCCGGTATGTTACCCGGTGCATTGCCGGATGCAAGCCCCCTTACCCGGTCCTATGCAGACATGAAAAAAGCCCCAAGTCGTTGATTTACTTGGGGCTTTGGGCCTTTACGACCCTATCTGGAACTAGATTTGGTGGCGCTTCACGGATTCGAACCGCGGACCTGTGGATTATGATTCCATCGCTCTAACCGACTGAGCTAAAGCGCCTGCTGACCGATACATACGCTTGGGCTGCGCATGCAGCCGGCAATTATAACCAGCGGCGAGTACGCGATGTAGCCGCGTCTGGGTCCACATTCCGAGGCTGGTATGACTTATTCGTGTTTGAACACGGCCTTGCGCTTGTTGACGAATGCATCCATGCCTTCTTTTTGGTCGGCGGTCGCAAATAGGGCGTGAAACATCCGGCGTTCGAACATGATGCCGTCGCTCAAACCGCCTTCGAACGCGCGGTTGACCGTCTCCTTGGCCGCCATTACGGCAATTTGCGAGTAATCGCAAATCATCAGCGCGGCGGCAAGCGATTCTTCCATCAATTTGTCCAGCGCCACCACGCGGCTCACCAGGCCGGCGCGTTCCGCCTCTTACGCGTCCATCATGCGTCCGGTCAGCGCCATATCCATCGCCTTGGCTTTGCCGACCGCGCGTGGCAGGCGTTGGGTACCGCCTGCGCCGGGAATGACGCCAAGCTTGATTTCGGGCTGGCCAAAACGCGCGTTGTCGGCCGCGATGATGAAGTCGCACATCATCGCCAGTTCGCAACCGCCACCCAGTGCAAAACCACTCACGGCGGCGATCACGGGTTTGCGGATCTGCCGGATCTGCTCCCAGTTGCGCGTGATGTAGTCGCCCTTGTAGACGTCGGCGAAGCTGTAGCTGGCCATGGCGCCGATGTCCGCGCCGGCCGCAAAGGCCTTCTCGCTGCCGGTGACGATCATGCAGCCGATGCGGGCGTCGGCGTCGAAGGCTTTTAGCGCGGCGCCCAATTCGTCCATCAACTGGTTGTTCAGGGCGTTGAGTTGCTTGGGGCGGTTCAGCGTGACGACGCCCACCCGGTCGGCCTCGGTGCGCACGACGATCGATTCGTAATTCATGGGGTACTCCGTTGTGTTCTGCGGCTGCAATGCTAAGGGAAAAGCCTTGCGGCGCGCCGGTAGGGCGGCTTTTATGTCGACAACCAGGCCGTGAGCAGCTTGCTGTCACGCACCGCCAGGCGCCATGTGGTCACCGCCTTGGGCAATACCAGTGGCAGCCGCAGCAAATGCCGGTCGCGGGCGATCAGCGCCG
>JANYBQ010000391.1 GCA_025360705.1 Betaproteobacteria bacterium
ACCTCGTTCATGTTCATGTTGCTCTGCGTCCCGGAGCCGGTTTGCCAGACCGAGAGCGGGAACTCGGCATCGAATTCACCCGCTGCTACACGGCGCGCGGCCTCGGTGATGGCCAGTGCCTTGCCGGCATCGAGCAAATGCAAGTCGCGATTGACACCGGCCGCGGCCCATTTGATCCATGCCAGCGCGTGCACCAACGGCAGCGGCATGGCTTGCTCCCCAATGGCGAAAAAGTGCAGGCTGCGCGCGGTCTGGGCGCCCCACAACGCGTCGGCCGGAACCTCGATGGTGCCAAAGCTGTCGGATTCGGTACGTGTATTTCTCATGCCTTCATCGTAGCCGAGCAAGCGCGCTATCCGTTCAATGCGAAACGGTCCGCACGCGCCGCGTCCAGCACGGCGCAGTAGTCGCGGCCCAGCGTGTCTACCGGCACACGCTGGTCCAGCCAGGGATTGGGCAATGCGAACCAGCTCGCCATCTCCCAATGGTCATAGACCTTGGTCAACTCCGCGAACAGTGGGCGCAGTTGGGGATCGGGCGACAGGGTTACGCGTTGGAACTGGAATAGTGGAAGCCAAGTCTGCGCCTGCCACTCGAAACAAATCAATTCCCGCTCGCCGATCCAGCGCGTCAATGCGGCAACTTCCGGTCCGCCGCGGCGTTGGAATAGCGTCAGGATTTCCTGTGCGCTGGCCAGACCACCGCTACTGCGATAGGCCTCCAGCATCGCACCGAACTGCTGGTCCACTGCCCGGTGGCAGCCGGGTTGCGAGGAAGAATGCGCGGCGTTGCACACGGGTTTTGGAGTGGTTTTTGGGAAACGCAAAGTTTGGCATCGAATCTGCCTGGGCAAGCTCGCAACAGCATGTCAGGTTCGCGCAACACGACTGCCGCGTCTGTGCGCTGTCGCACCGACGGTTACGGATGACGTACCGATGGCGCAATGCTCCTGCCGCGGATCTGTTGTGCAACAAGCGGTAAGCCACGCCATCAGTACAGCGGCGTGCCGCGTTGTAGAAAAAAGGGGATTCCCATGCCACTGCCATCCATTCATCTTCGCGCTACCGCGTGTGCCATCGGCCTGGTTTTACTGAGCTTCGCCAGCTGGGCCGATGCAGACCCGCCGTCGCGCGTCGCGCGGCTGGGTTTCATGAGCGGCGCGGTCAGCTTCTCGCCGGCTGGCGAGTCGGACTGGGTTCAGGCCGCCTTCAACCGGCCACTGGTCGGTGGCGACCGGTTGTGGACCGATGCCAACGGCAGAGCCGAAATCCAGGTCGGCGCCGCCATGATCCGCATGAACGCCGATACCGGTGTGTCGGTGCTCAATCTCGACGACCGGACAGCGCAGCTGCAATTGACCGAAGGCGCACTGAATGTGCGCGTGCGTGCGTTGGCGAGCGGACAGGTCGTGGAAGTGGACACGCCCAACCTGGCCTTTACGCTGCGCCGGCCGGGCGAGTACCGCATTACGGCGGACCCGGACGGCGACTTCACCGATATCGTGTTGCGCAAAGGGGCGGGAGAGGTGTACGCGGACGGCATTGCGTACACCGTGGACGCGCGCCAGCCGTATCGTTTCAGCGGAACCGGCCTGCGCAATTACCAGTATCTGGCGGTGCCGCCACGGGACGAATTCGACCGCTGGGCCGCTGGCCGCGACCGTGCTTACGACCAGTCCGTTTCCGCGCGCTATGTATCGCGCGACGTCATCGGTTACCAGGACCTCGATGCCAATGGAAGCTGGCGCGACGACCCGTCTTACGGCAATGTGTGGGTTCCGAATCGCGTCGTGGCCGGCTGGGCGCCTTACCGCGACGGGCACTGGGCCTGGATCGCTCCCTGGGGCTGGACCTGGGTGGACGACGCAGCATGGGGATTCGCGGTGTCGCACTACGGGCGCTGGGCCCATTTGCGCGACAGCTGGGCCTGGGTACCGGGGCCGGTCGCCACGCCGGCCTGGTACGCGCCGGCCGTGGTCGTGTTTGTGGGTGGCAGCAACTTCCGGCTGACGGTGACGAGCGGCAACACGGGAGATCGTGGAAACAGTGGCGGTATCGCCTGGTTCCCGCTGGCGCCGCGCGAGTTTTACCAGCCTTCGTATGCGGCCAGCCGCGCCTACGTCACCAACGTCAACAACAGCAACACCGTGGTCAACCAGACGGTCATCAACAATATTTACAACACCACCCACATAACCCGGGTGGTGTACGCCAACCGCAGCGTGCCCGGCGCCATCATCGCAGTTCCGACCAGCACCTTCGTGCAGTCGCAGCCGGTCGCCCGGGCGGCCGTGCGTGCCACGCCTGAAATGCTGGCCAGCGCACCGGTGGGCGCGACGGCCCCAGTTGCACCCACCGAGCGCAGCGTGCAAGGACCCGCGGGTCCGGGCAACCGGCCGCCGCAACGCGTGTTCGAGCGCCCTGCCGTCATGCTGACCGCACCGGCCGCGACCCACGCCAGTTTTGCGGCGCAACAGTCCCAGTTGGCGACGCAAGCCCTGCCAACACCCGCTGCACCGTCCCCCCGGGCCGCTGCAACGGTGCCGGGTGTACCGGCATCGGCCCCGGGGCAACGCACCAGCGAGGAACCGCGAATCCCCCGCCCCGCAGCCGGGCCCATGACGCAAAGACCTGCGCCGAGGCCCCAACCGCAACCGCAACCGCAAATAATGCCGCAACGACCAACCCCGGCGACGGCAGCCGTGCCGCCGCGCGCGCCTCCCGCCATGGCACCGGCCGCACCGAGCGTGGCGCCCGCCAGACTTGCAGCGCCGCCGGTGCAGTTGCAAGCCCATCCCGCGAAACCCGAGCCGACCGCGGTGGCAAAGCCGCCCGAACATCGGCTGCCCGTTGCCGCGCCACCGCCTGCACCGCCGCAGCGCGAATCCCAGGGCAAGCCCGCGCTCAAGGGGGAGCCGCATCGTGCGCAAGCCCCACCCGCGCCCGACAAACCGCGCGAGGGCAAAAAAACCAGGGAAGAACCGAAACGCGAGGAGGAGCAGCACAAGTAAGCGGGCCGACCACCGGTTGCGGCTTCGCCCAACACACGCCCGAACGCGCGCGGCGCGCCCCACCGGGACACGGGGTGGTTTGACCGAGGCGGCTATGGGTCGCGTGCGAATTGCTTCACCGCAAGGCCTGTTCCCTATTTCGCCGCGTCGTTGCCGTGAACAAAAGTTGTAACGTCCTGCAGTACCGGTTCGAGGCCGCGCAAGGGCCACGCGAATGCGCCGATAAGCGTGTAGTGATTGGCCCGTGGGTAAATCTTGAGCGTGACCGGCACGCCGGCCGCACGCAACTTGTCCGCCATCTGGCGGCTATTGCGCTCGGGGTTGACGATGTCGTCGTTCGCCGCGGCGCCGAGGAAGGTGCGTGGCGCTGCCCTGGACGCGTAGTCGATCGGCTGCGAATCGGCGGGGTAGTTCGGGTGAAAGAACACCGGTTGTGCCTTTTTGTTTTCGATCGGCAAAAAGTCGTAGGGACCGGCCAAGCCGATCCAGCCCGCCAACGCAGAGGGCGCCATACCGGCAGCCGCCAGCCAGCGCGGATCGAGCGCCACCATCGCGGCGTTATAACCGCCCGAACTGTGTCCCATTACAAACAGGCGGCTGGCATCGCCGCCATAACGCGGCGCCTCGCGCCGGGCCCAGGCCACCGCAAGCGCGCAGTCGGTCAAAAAATCCGGATAGCGCACCTGCGGATAAAGCCGGTAGTCGGCAACCACCGTGACGATGCCATGCGACGCCAGCGCCTCACCCACGAAGCGGTAATCGCCGCGTTTGCCGCCGTTCCACGACCCGCCGTAGAAAAACACCACCACCGGATAACCACCGCTAGGCGCCGGCCGGTCAACCAATTCGCGCGGCTGGTACACGTCAAGCTTGTCGCGCGCTTCAGGCCCATACGCGATGTCGGCGCTGACGTTATAAGTGTCGGACGGTGTCAGCCGATTGACAATGCCAAGCGGCGAACACCCGGCTACTGCCGCCGCGAGCAGGCCCAGCCCGGCCAGCAGGAATGCCCGCCGCACGCTTACTCGGTACCCCAATAACCCGGACGGTTATGAAACCGGTACAAAGTCTTTTCGTGCTCGCGGTCCACCGGCACTTCCGGGTGGTAGACCGGTGAATTTTTGACCGCGTCGCGCGTCACGTTGACCAATACCTTCGAGTCGGTCCAGCTCACCTCGGTGATCCATTGCGGCGAGATCAATACCTTGTGCCCGACCCACCAGTTGCTGGTGTCCACGATCAGGTAGCGCACGGCCCAGGACTTGTCGTCCACCAGCATGCTTTCCACATGGCCGACGTCGCCATCGGTCGCATGGATGTGGTAACCGTCCACCTCGCTGGAACTGCGCAGATGCGGGTCGCCGTCGTTATTTCGGGCCGCCTGCGACCTGGCAAAGGCGTTTTCCGATTCCATCTGCGCTGCCGCGGGTGAACCGAAACCTTCGTAGCCCGGCAACATCATGTTCGGGTACGGACCTCCGCCCCATAAGCCGTCCCCACCCCAGTAATAGGGGTAGCCGTAATAACCGGCGTAATCCATTTCGTGCTGCCGTGAGACCGGCTTCTCGGTGTCGATGTCGGGACTGTTTTTTACCTGCTCCTTGGTAAGCGCGACTGGCAACGTTTTGTCCTTCCAGTTGGGCTCGCCGATGGCGATGGGCGAGATCAACACCTTGCGGCTCGACAGCCAGGCGCCGGTTTCGACCACCAGGTAACGCACGGCCCACGCCGTGTCGTCGAAATAGAAATCCTTGACGTGACCGATGTGGCCATCGGTGGCTCCGATGGCGTAGTTTTCGAGATCCTTGGTGCTGCGCAACATAAGCTTCTCCTTTGTGTGTCCACGATGGGCCATTTCATAGTGCCCGCCACGTCAAGCGGGCGTCTGTGCGTTACAGCACACACGGTACGCTGGACGACGGACGGGTGTGCGCTACAGCTCCGGTCATACCAACGCGGAGATATCGGCCGTCAGCAGATCGCCGATGCGCTCGACGCTAAAGTCGGCCTGGGGAAAAGCCGCCACGACGGCGGCGTCCAGCGCGTAGTGGCCCTGGCGCACGAACACCGTGGTCAGCTTGTCGTGCATGACCGCTTTCATGGCGGCCAGGATACGCAGTTTGTCGTCCACCATCACATAGTGGCGCGCCGGGTAACGCTGCTGCATCCGGTCCAGCATCTCTTCTTTGTGGATGTAGATCAGCACCCGCCCATCGACAGCTTCCCGGATGCCGGAACGCTGCACCTTGCGCGGCTGGAAAACCGCGTCGCCATCGGAAAGAATAACCGTCTGGCCGAACTTGTCGAGGCGCCCAATTACCGCCAGCGAGCCTGCGTACAGCACATCGGCGAACGGGTAATCGATTAGATAGCCCGACATCTCCAGCAGACGCGAATCGCCGTTCAGGCCAAGTTCCGCGTCGACCCGATAACGCTGTAGCGCGCCCAGGTAATCGGCATACCCGAGTTCTTTGCGCAGCGCTTCGAAGATGGACCAGTAACGGTCGGAACTGACTGTGCCGAATTCCTGCTCCAGGTGTTGCCGCAGGTCGGCGATCACCTTGTCGTTGTCGAGCAGGGTGTTGTCCACATCGAGCAGAAACACGACATCTTGTGGAACTGCCACGGTCGGGTCTGTCAGGTGCAGAGGTAGATCAAGCCGCGTGCTTTTTCACCCATGCGACGTAGCTGTCGATCCACTGCTGCATAAATTTTTTGCTCTCTTCGCCAATGTTGCCGGAGGCGTCGAACAGGCCATCCTTGGCCTGGATAAACGCCTCGGGCTGACCCAGCGTCGGCACATTCAGGTAGGCCAGCACATTGCGCAGGTGTTGCTGCGACACGGCGGTGCCGACGGCGCCAACCGACACCCCCATGACACCGGCGGGTTTGCCAGCCCATGCGTTTTGGCCGTAGGGACGCGACGCGTGGTCGATGGCGTTCTTCAGTACACCGGGCACCGAGCGGTTGTATTCGGCCGTGACGAATAGCAGCCCTTGAGAAGCCGCGATCTCGGCCTTGAGCCGCTTGACCGGTGCCGCCTGGTTGGCATCGTCGTCCTGGTTGTAAAGCGGCAGGTCGTCGATCCGGACCTGTTTGAACGAGAACTCCGATGGCGCCAATTTGGCAATCGCGGTCGCCAACTTGCGGTTGAAAGAGTCGCGGCGAATACTGCCGACGACAACTGCTATCTGGTATTGAGACATCATGATTTCCTTGAAAAACACCCACTATATGCGTCTCGCGGCAACTCCGCCCGCCGTCGCGGCGCAGCGCCACGTCGCAGCGTTCAAGACGTCTCCATCGCGGCGCCGTATTGGCCGCGACGCGCCGCCCGGTTACACGCGGCGCGGTGCAAAAGCGCCTTTTGCGCGTGCGCCACCTGGCTGCTCTGCCCGTGCCAGATATCCAGCGCCGGATGCTGGATCGCGCGCGAGAATGAAAACGTCAACGGCCATGGCAACCGCGAATGCAAGCGCAGGTTCATGGCATTCAGCCGGGCCGAAGCCAACTCGCCCGATTGACCACCCGACAGGAAGGCGACACCCGCAACGGCCGCCGGTACGGCGCGCAGGAAACAATCCACCGTGGCGTCGGCAACTTCTTCCACGCTGGCTTGCGCGGCGCTGGCCGAGCCCGGCGACACCATGGCCGGCTTCAACAACATGCCCTCCAGCATTACCCCCTGGGTGTACAGCTGCTTGAATACGGCACGCAACACCAGCTCGGTTACCTGCGCGCAGCGCTGCAAGGTATGGTCGCCGTCCATCAACACTTCGGGTTCCACGACAGGCACCAAAGCGGCCTCCTGGCACAAGGCAGCGTAACGGGCCAATGCGTGTGAATTGGCGTCGATGCAGGCCATGCCGGGAATTCCCTCTCCGATGGTTATTACGGCGCGCCACTTGGCAAAACGCGCGCCCATGCCGGAGTATTCCGCCAGGCGCTCGCGCAAGCCGTCCAGCCCTTCAGTGACTTTCTCACCCGGATGCAACGCGAGTTCTTTTGCGCCGGTATCGACCTTGATTCCGGGGACGATGCCCACGTCCATCAATGCCTTCGCGAAAGGCTTGCCCTGGTTGGTCTGCTGGCGCATGGTCTCGTCGAACAGGATCGCGCCGCTGATGTTGTCGCCCAGCCCTGGCGTGGTGACGATCAAATCGCGCCACACGCGCCGCATCTCCGCCGTCTGCGGAATTCCCAATTTAGCGAAACGCTGGTTGCAGGTGGCGTTGCTTTCATCCATTGCCAGCAAGCCTTTGTCGTCGGCGACAAGGGCGCGCGCGGTTTCCATGAGTTGCCGGGCATTCATTACGGTTTGCATAAAGGTTGGCTCCATGTCCAGTTCCGGATTTCCGGCATGTCCTCACCATATTTCTGGATGTATTGCCGGTGCTCGAAAAGTTTGGCCTTGAGCCGTTGTTTCAGGTACAGGCCGGGTTCACCAGTCTGCGGCAAACGGTCGATCGTGTCCATCACCAGGTGGAAGCGGTCCAGGTCGTTGAGTACCGTCATGTCGAAGGGCGTCGTGATGGTCCCCTCCTCCTTGTAGCCACGTACATGGATGTTGTCGTGGTTGGTGCGCCGGTAGGTCAGCCGGTGGATCAGCGTCGGGTAGGCATGAAACGCGAAGATGACCGGTTTGTCGCGCGTGAATATTCCGTCGAAATCGGTGTCGCTCAAGCCGTGCGGATGTTCGGTATGCGGTTGCAGGCGCATCAGGTCCACCACATTGACGACCCGGATTTTCAGCTCGGGCAGATGTTCACGCAGGAGCGCCACCGCGGCCATGGTCTCCAGCGTGGGCACGTCGCCGCAACACGCCATGACCACGTCGGGTGCAACGCCCTGGTCGTTGCTGGCCCACTGCCAGATGCCGATACCGACGGCGCAGTGGCGTTCGGCTTCCTGCATCGTCAGCCATTGCGGCGCCGGATGTTTACCGGCGATCACCACATT
>JANYBQ010000436.1 GCA_025360705.1 Betaproteobacteria bacterium
CGATCGGTCGCGGTTGAAAAGATGGGTTGCCGGTTATTGCCTCGCTGGAGGACGTGATAAGGATGACCGGGAACTGCCAGACGCGCAAGACGGGCCATCAAACAAACCCTGACACTTAGAACCTATCCGTGAATAAGGCGGTCCTGCGCCGGGGTCCCAAGGGGTACAGGCGTAGGAGCAAGCCGCTTGTGCCCCTTGGGGCCCCGGCCCGAAGGGTTGTGACGATAAAGCGCGTCTGTGTCGTTGCAAACCTTGCCCAGGGATTTACCCTGGGCTGCGGCTTGCGCCTAACATCCATCGCTTTCTCGTCACAACGCAGGGTCGTCTTATTCACGGATAGGTTCTTAATGCGCGGCGGCTTGCAGATCGAAACGCGTGCGCATCAATTCCTGAAGACCGAATTGGTCCAGAATCGCCTGCAGCCGATGCGCCGCGCTCTGCTTGCGTTGCCCGATGTAACGCGCGATGATGAGTTCGTTTTTCATGCTGTGCTCCCAGCCAACCAGCTCGGTGACGGTGACCTGGTAGCCACACGCTTCCAAATACAGGCACCGCAATACATTGCTGAGCTGGCTTCCCATCTCACGCGTGTGCAAAGGATGGCGCCACAGTTCGGCGAGCGGTGTCCGCGCCAGGCTCAGGGCTTTGCCTGCGTTTAGCACTCTTGCAACTTCCGCCTGGCAACACGGCACCAGCGCCATGAACCGGGCCTGTTTTCGCAGGCCGAAATGAATCGCGTCATCGGTTGCGGTATCGCAGGCGTGAAGCGCCGTCACCAAGTCGATCCGGTCGGGTAACAAGTCCGATTCAGTCGAGTCGGACACACTCAGGTTCACAAACGACATCCGCTGGAAACCAAGTCTCGTCGCGAGCGAACGCGACTCTTGTACCAGTTCCTGCCGCGCTTCAATGCCATAGATCCAGCCATTGCCCCGTTCGCGGAAAAAAAGGTCGTAGAGGATGAAACCCAAATACGACCTGCCCGCGCCATGGTCCGCCACCGTAATGCCTTGAGCCCTGGCACCCGCACGGGTGCCGACCGATGCAGCGCCATCACCGGTCGTCAATTCGATCAACAGTTTTTCAATGAAATGGAACAGGTGGTAGACCTGTTTGAGCTTGCGGCGCGAGTCCTGATTGAGCTTGCCTTCCCGCGTGAGGATGTGCAACTCCTTGAGCAATTCCACCGACTGGCCCGCCTTCAGCTCAGGTAATAACGCGGTTGATGGCTTCAGAGCGGTCGTGACGGCGGCTTGCATGCGTCTATCTTGCCACGCCAGGGGCCGTGTGACTCAGGGCCCGGACAATGGGGAGGCGCGCCGCAGGCCCAAAGCCGCCCAGCCAGCATGGCCAAGTTTTTCCATTGTCAGAATATTGCGCTCGAAAATGGATTCGGCCTGAGGAAAGGCGTCGACCGCCCGGTTCACGCTGGCTTCGCGCAGCAGATGCAGTGTGGGGTATGGCGCCCGGTTGGTGTAGTTTGCAATTTCGTTGGCAACCCTGTCGGCAAACTGAAAATCCGGATGAAAGCTTGCGATTTGAATGACGCCATCCAATTCCAGTTCGGCAAGAATTCGGTTCGCCTGCTTCAAAAAATCGTTGAACTCCAGAAACTCCGCCAAACATTCCGGTGCCATCAGCAGCGTGGTATCTCGCACATTCGGATCAAGGGCGACCAGCGCACGCAATTCGTGGGTCAAGTCGCGGGCAAGCGTGGTACATGTCCGCGCACGACTGACTGCGTAATGAATCTGTCCTCGCGCATGCACCGCTTTTGCAAACGGGCATAAATTAAGGCCGATGACCGCACGCTCCAACCAGGCGCGCGTATTGTCTTCGACCGCGCCTTCGAATGGGTCCACGCCCGATTCCAACATTTTATGAAGCCAACAGTTGGAGGCCCGTCAGCCGTTCGTGTTCGCGCACCGCGAAACGGTCTGTCATGCCGGCAATGTAGTCCGCCACAACGCGCGCGGCGCCCGATGCCGCGTCCGGTGGCGCAAGTTCCCCGGCGCAGCGGGCGGCAAAACCGGGCTGCATTTCGTGGGGAGCATTCATGTAAACCGCAAATAATTCAGAGATGATGCGTTTTGCCAGATTGGTTGTATTCATGACTTGTGGATGGCGGTAAAGATTGGCAAGCAAAAACTGTTGGAGCGCTGACGATTGCAGCCGCATCGCATCGCTAAAACGCAGCAAAGGCCCAAGTCGGCGCACGGCACTCACGCTGTCGGGGGCGGCGTCCTCCAACAGTTGCTGGGTGGAGCTTATGACGTCATACACCTGGGCGCTCAACATCTGGCGAATGGTTTCATACAACAGGCGGCGATCCTGCGCCGTATCTCGCAAATGAGGATGACGCAGCAAGGTCTGTCCAAGGAAGCGATTGAACAACTCCACTTCCTCCAGCTGAGCGATGGTTACCAGCCCCGAGCGAACTCCGTCATCGATATCGTGCGAGTTGTAGGCGATTTCGTCTGCCAAATTGCAAAGCTGGGCTTCCAGGCTTGGTCGGCTCCGATCCAGGAAACGCTGGCCGACGCCGCCAAGCCCATCGGTGTACACGGGCTCGGTCGCTTCGATTACCAGCGCGTTATTTACCGAGCAATGTTTGAGGACGCCCTCACGTGTCTCAAACGTCAAGTTAAGGCCGTTGAAGTCCGGATACCGTTCTTCGAGCATGTCGACGATACGAAGACTCTGAAGGTTATGCTCGAACCCGCCATACAAGGCCATGCAGCTGTTCAGGGCATCCTGACCGGCATGGCCGAAGGGGGTATGGCCCAGATCGTGTGCAAGCGCGATAGCCTCTACCAGGTCTTCGTTAAGCCCCAGCGAACGGGCGATTGAGCGCCCGAGCTGTGCGACCTCGAGCGAGTGGGTTAGCCGGGTGCGAAACAGATCGCCTTCATGGTTCAGAAAAACCTGGGTCTTGTAGACCAGGCGCCGGAACGCTGAACAGTGGATGACCCGATCCCGATCCCGCTGATATTCGGTACGCGTCGGCGCAGCAGGCTCGGCGTAGCGCCGCCCCCGCGACTGTGCGGGATCACAGGCAAAAATCGCCGCCGCCATGCTTCGTTATTCGCAGCAGCTGTCGATTACCTGGCGCACCAGGGCATCCGGTGCCCCTTGCACCGAAGCGCTGCCCGGCCGGTCGATAAGGACGAATTTGATTTCACCGGCCGTGGCTTTTTTGTCGACGCGCATCAACGCAAGATATCGATCCGCGTTGCCCATTGTCCCAGTGGCATTATTTACCCGCGAAAGACGAGGACCGGTGACCGGCAGGCCCGCAGCCTTGATCAGGTCGGTCAATCTTCGAACAAAGGTTTCGTCTATCAGTCCGAGGCGTTGCGACAGATGGGCCGCCATTACCATGCCGCACGCGACTGCTTCACCATGCAGCCATTTGCCGTATCCAAGACCGGCCTCAATCGCGTGGCCGAAGGTATGACCGAAATTTAGAACCGCTCGCAGCCCCGACTCGCGTTCATCCTGACCCACCACCCAGGCTTTGATTTCACAACTACGCTTGACCGCATAGGCCAGAGCAACAGGTTGGCGCGCCAACAAGGCCTCGATATTTGCTTCGATCCAGTCAAAGAATGCCAGGTCCGCAATCGGACCGTATTTGATGACTTCGGCCAAGCCCGCGCTCAGTTCCCGTTGGGGCAAAGTCTCCATCGTCCGCAGGTCGCATACCACCAGCAAGGGCTGGTAAAAAGCGCCGATCATATTTTTACCTAGCGGGTGGTTGATGGCTGTTTTGCCGCCTACCGAAGAATCGACCTGGGCCAGCAAAGTGGTCGGAACCTGAACGAAAGGTACGCCGCGCATGAACGAGGCAGCGGCAAAACCGGTCATGTCGCCGACCACCCCACCGCCCAGCGCAAACAATACGGTCTTTCGATCGCATGCGTGTTCGAGAAGTGAATCGAAGATCAGGTTCAAGGTTTGCCACGTCTTGTGCTCCTCGCCATCGGGCAGCACCACGATATGCACCTGCTTGAAATGCACCGCCAAGGCTGACCTTAGCTGCGCCGCATACAAAGACGCGATAGTGATGTTTGTAACGATAAGTGCTGCATTGCCGGCTGGTAGCTGCGCGAAGGTCCGCGCGTCGCCAAGCATCCCGTTGCCAACAAAAATGGAATAACTGCGTTCGGCCAAGTCGATGCTCACGCGCTCAATCGGGGGTGAAAGGGACATAGACCACTAGTTTAGAGGAACGACCCCAGCAAGGATCGTCTTTGGTCGATCGGGGACTTGTCTGAGGACGTCAGCGCTGCGGCCAGACGCCGGCGAGTTCGAGCTGCATCACGATCATGTTGACCAAAGTTGCAACCGACGGTCGGCCAGTCTCGATAATGAAATGTGCCGTCTCGCGATACAGCGGATCGCGGATCGCGTAGAGGTCACGAAGGCGCGCCAAGGGATCGGCAACCTGAAGCAACGGCCGGTTGCGGTCATGGCGCAAGCGGCGGAAAAGCTCATCGGGTGACGACTTGAGGTAGACGACGTGTCCACGCTGGCGCAAGTGCTGACGGTTGGCCGGCCGCAATACAGCCCCGCCGCCCGTGGAGAGCACTCCTGCCGGGTCCTGCGTCAGATCGTCGATTACGGCGGCTTCGGCATCGCGGAAGCTGTCCTCTCCTTCACGTTCGAAATACTGCCGGATTGGACAGCCCAGCCGGGCTTCCATCACATGGTCCGAGTCGGAGAATGGAAGTTGCAACCTGCGGGCCAATTGCCGTCCGACAGTGGACTTGCCTGAACCGGGCAGGCCAATCAAACTGAATATCAACTTCTCAATCCGACCGCCGTTGGCGGCTCAGAACCCGTCAGCGCACGGCCGCTTTGTCGGAAATCATCTTGGGCGTGATGAAGACCAGCATTTCCTGCTTGTTGGCGATGCGCGAACGCGATTTGAAAAGATTTCCTATCCCAGGCAAATCGCCGAGCACCGGCACTTTTGTCACATCTTCATTTTCCGTAAGTTCGAAGATACCGCCAATGACCACCGTGCCGCCATTTTCCACCAGCACCTGGGTCTTGATGTGCTTGGTGTTGATGGCAAACCCCGCTGCCGTGGATTGACCCACTGTGTCCTTGTTGACATCCAGGTCCAGAATGATGTTGCCTTCGGGCGTGATCTGAGGCGTGACTTCCAGTTTCAGATTGGCTTTGCGAAAGGCAATGGAGGTAGCACCACTCGAAGTGGCAACCTGGTACGGCAGTTCCGTGCCCTGTTCAATCAAAGCCTTGATCTGGTCAGCCGTTACCACTCTAGGACTGGACACCACTTTGCCCTTGCCATCTGCTTCCAGCGCCGACAACTCCAGGTTCAAAAATCGATTCGCGGCTGAACTGAATAACGATACAGCAATCGTTGCAGGGTTATAACCCCCTTGTCCGATAGCTGGCAGATTGACAAAACTGCCAGACGTGGTCTGGGCCGCGCCTTCAACATAGTTCGAGCCCAGATTGGTGTTCAGAGCGCGGCCTCCCACGCTCACGATCTTCACCCCGCCGGGGGGATTGATGCCACCCCCGAGCTTGATACCCAAAGACTTGCCGAATGTATCGGAAGCTTCGACGATTCTGGCCTCGATCAGAACCTGGCGAACCGGGATGTCCAGCGTCGCGATCAATTGTTGAACTTGCTCCAGCTTGCTTGCAATATCGGTCACGAACAGTTGGTTGGTCCGAGCTTCCGAAATGGCGCTGCCCCGAACGCTCAAGATACGTGCGTTATTGGCGCCCGCTCCGGTACCGGTAGTGCTGGATGCCGTCAAGCTAGCCGCAATGTCGGCGGCTTTTGTATAGTTCATCTGGAAAGACTGCGTACGCAGAGGCTCCAGATTTTGCAGGGCAGCCGCGGACTCAAGTTCCAGCTTTTCCTTCGCGGTAATTTCATCCCGTGGCGCAATCCAAAGGACGTTGCCGGTTTTGCGCATGCCGAGACCCTTGGCCTGCAAAATAATATCCAGCGCCTGATCCCAAGGTACGTCCTGCAAACGCAGCGTCACGGCGCCACTCACAGAATCCGAAGTGATGATGTTGAAGTTGGTGAAGTCGGCAATCACCTGCAATAGCGACCTTACTTCGATGTTCTGGAAATTGAGGGATAGTTTTTGCCCCGTATAGCCTGGACCCTGCGTCAACTTCGACGGGTCTATTTTCTGCGGTTTTATCTCGACCACAAATTGCTCGTCCGTCTGGTACGCGCTGTGAACCCACAATCCACGCGGCTCTATCACCATACGCACCCGATCCCCAGCTTGGAACGTCGTGACGGTCTGAACCGGGGTCCCGAAATCCGAAACGTCCAGGCGTCGGCGCAAGCCCTCCGGCAGCGTGGACTTTAGGAATTCCACGACTACGGTTTGTCCCTGCACACGAACATCAACACCCACCTGGTTGTTCGGAAGGGCCACGACAATGCGTCCTGCACCATCCGCACCACGGCGAAAATCGAGGTCTTTAAGCGGCTGTGTGTCGCGAGTCCGATTTTCGGCGAACACAGGCGCAGGCGATATCGATGGTGAAGCGCCCGCAATTGCATCCAACACTACCAGCAGTGATTTGCCTTGGAGTTGCGCCTTGTAAGCGGTCGGCTGTTTAAGGTTCAGAACCACCCGGGTACGGTCTCCTGCCTGCACTACGCTCACCGACCGCAGATTGCCTTGGTTGATATCTATCGTGGAACGGCCCATCCCGTTCGTAACCCCCGGGAAATCCAGCGCGATACGCGCCGGGGACTGAATCGTGAAGCCACTCGGAACTGCCGATAGCGGCTGGGACATATCGATGCGTATCACCTCCGCACCCCCTTGTACGGAACCTGACACTGCTTCAATCGTTGCTTGTGCATGGGAGGCCAACGATGCCAGCATCAACGTCAGCCCCAGGAAAAACGGTTTCCAAAGGGGTGCCGCCGACCATCTGTGTTGATTATTCATTTTGACCTCTCTTGAAGTTGCAGTGCAGCTGTGCGTTCAATCCATTCACCCACAGCGTCTTGCACGATTTCTCGCAGGGCAACCTCTGTCTCGTTGATTTTTGTCACTCGCCCATAATTTTGTCCGAGGTGATCACCCGGGCGGACCTGGTACAACAAGTTATTGACCTTGACCAATGCCACCGTCTGGCCGGCCCTGACCATACTTCCCACCAAGGACATCGAATCGAGTGGAAATGATTCCAGCGCTTCTTTGCGCCGTGCCAATTCGGGCGCCACCAAAGCGCCATTGGCATTGACCTGAGACGAGTCGCGTTTGAGCGCCTGGGTCAATTTTTCCTTGCTGAATGGCTCAACCGTATCGGCAAGCGCATAACTCTCGGGCTTGAATACCTTGGGCTCTGGAATCGGAGCTACCTTGGGGCGGATCTGGCTTCGTTGCTCAGCCATCCAGCGCTGCAATTCGTCTCCGTCCGAACCACCGCATCCAGCAAGCACCAAGCCCATCAAGGCCAAGCCCAGGACCTGGTATACGATCATTTCTTGGCTCCTTTGGCCGCCGTTGCCGTACGCTGCGCGGTTACTTCATTGGTATCAAGATACCGGAACGTCTTGGCGGTAGCATCCATCGACAAACTGCCGTCCGCCCGCGGCGCGACCACCAGATTGTTTAACGTAACGATCCGGGAAAGATTTGCGATATCCGATGCAAATGCGCCAATATCATGGTAACGGCCGGTGACGCGTAGCGCGATAGGCAACTCGGCGTAGTAGTCCCGCACCACCACTTGACCAGGCCTGAACAAATCGAACTGAAGGCTGCGTCCCAGACCGGCCTGATTGATGTCCGACAAAAGCGCGTCCATCTCGGCTTTACTCGGCAACTGCTTTTCCAGTTGAGTCACGTACTGCAAAACCTGCTCGCGTTGTTTCTTCAAAACGTCCAGATTCACGGCTTTCGCAAGTTTCCCCTTATAGTCTTCCCTTAGCTTGACTTCTGTCGCCTGCTCGTTCTCAAGGTCTGTTTGCGATGTGTTGAGCCACGCAAACCATAAGCCCACCACTACCAGCAAGATCACGGCAACGAAGGATGAATAGCGAGGGACCGCTGGCCAAGTGGATGGCTCCTTCGGATCCAGTCCGCGGAACTGACCCAGCAGTTTTTCCTGTAACGCAGCAAAATCTATTTTCATGGAAGGTTTGGTCGCCATATCCTGCCCGCCTACTTTTTCTTCAGTGGCGCGGCAGCGCCGGCTGCAGTCACGCTGACTGCCGCCGGACTAGCCGCCGCGGCTACGGGGCGAACGCCCTTTTCAGCCTCGCTGGCGCGCATCAGTTGCACACGGATGGTGAAGTTCGAAACCCGTTTGACATCGCGTGCCGACAGGGCGACAGTGCCCGCGACAATCTCCACTAGCTCAGGCTTGGAAAACCATGGTGTGTTATTACCCAAATTGCGCAGCAACTCGGAAACACGTTCGTTGGACTGTGCCACCCCTTGCAGGGTTACATTCTGGTTTTCCTGGCGCATGCTGGCCACGTAAACACCGTCTGGCAACTGCCTGGACAGCTCTGTCATCAAATGCACGGGGACGTTCCTATCCGCCTGCAAATCTTCCACTGCCTGCTGGCGCGCGCGCAAAGCGGCAATTTCGGATTCCAGGCCCGCGATATCCTTGATTTGCCCCTCCAGACGCGTTATCTCGCTCTGCAGCACCCGGTTCTGGGATTGTTGATCCGATATACGCGTTTGAAACCACAGGTAGATTGCTCCGGCGATGACACCGCCGACCAGAAATGCCGCAAGCATGCTCACATTGAAAACATCGCGGCGCTGCTTGCGGGCGGCTTCGCGGTGGGGTAGCAGATTAATCAGAATCACTGCATGAACCTTCGCAACGCCAGTCCACACGAAGTCAGATAGGACGGCGCTTCCCTAGTCATCTTTTTGAGGCGCACGCCGTCACCGATCTCCATGCCGTCGAACGGATTGACCAGACTGCAGGTAAAAGAAGTGTGTTTGGTCACCGCGCTGGTAAGCCCTGGCAACGCAGCGGATCCACCAGCCAGCATGATGTGGTCGACCTTGTTGTGGGGAGTACTGGTGAAGAAAAACTGCAACGCGCGTCCTATTTCCTGCACCATGCTTTCCACAAACGGCCGCAATACGCCAGCTTCGTAGTCGTCGGGCAATTCGCCACTGCGCTTCTTGCTCTCAGCCTCTTCCGGCGAGAACCCGTATTGCCGCACGATCAGCTGCGTCAGTTGCGCGCCACCGAATGCCTGGTCCCGGTCGTACAAAACTTCCTCGTCGCGAATGACCTGCATGCTGGTAGTCAATGCACCCACTTCAAACAGCGCAACGATGGTGCCAGCCCCCTTATTGGGAAGACTTTCGATCAGGCGCGAAGTTGCAAGACGCGACGCGTACGACTCCACGTCCACCACTACCGGCTTGAGGCCAGCTGCCTCTGCCAGCCCCTGAATGTCCTGCACTTTTTCGCGCCGTGACGCCGCGATCAATACATCAAGATCTCCCACCGACGCCAAACTCGGGCCAACTACGCAAAAATCGAGGCTCACCTCGTCAAGCGGAAAGGGAATGTATTGATTGGCTTCCGCCTCGACCTGAACTTCAAGCTCCTGGTCCGTCAGTCCGCCAGGCAGCACGATCCTTTTGGTGATAACTGCAGACGGCGGCAATGCCATTGCCACATTCCTGGTCTTGGTTCCACTTTTCTTGACGAGCCGACGCACGGCATCGGCAACCTCTTCGAATTTTTCGACGTTTCCATCTGTTATCCAGCCCCGCTCAAGCGGTTCGATCGCACATCGCTCGAGCACCAGATTGCCTGCTTTGTCGCGTCCCAATTCCACCAACTTCACGCTGGACGAGCTGATATCCAGACCCAGCAAGGCCGCAGGTTGACGACTGAATAAAGATCCCAAAGAGATCAAAACTAACCCCTGAAACAGGCCGATCCAGAACCGGCGAAACTTAAGAAATCACTTGAATGCTATCAGTAAGCTCCTTGTCTCCAAAGGTTTTTCCCCAATTCGTCCTACGCAAGCGTTGTCAAAAGCAGACGGTTACGATTTCGCTATTAACCGCTTTTGGCGTTGCAGCAGACTGCACTCTCGATAGCATGAACAATATGTTTGGCAGTCGCCGAAAGTTTGGCGAAGCGTGGTTAAGCCAGTATTTTTATAATGCTCACACGCTCTTACAACGAGTTTATGTCCCGAAATCCAACACCCGCTTCCTCGACAGACGCTGTTAAAGCTTCAAGCGCCGGCGCTTCTGCCACGCCATTCATCCTGCGCGCCATTTATTGGGCCGTCGGCTTGGCAATTGCCGGCGCATTAACGATTGCGATGATTTTGGGACTCGCCTTGGCCGTCGCGTTCCCGAATCTCCCCGATATTTCCGACCTGTCCGACTACCGCCCAATCCTGCCACTGCGGGTGTTTTCAGCCGAAGGCGTATTGATTGGCGAGTTTGGAGAGGAGCGCCGCAACCTGACACGGCTCAAAGACATTCCGAAAGTCATGACCGACGCCGTGCTGGCAATTGAAGACACGCGGTTCTACCAACACGGCGGCGTGGACTACAAGGGCATGTTGCGCGCGGCAGTAGCCAACCTTGGCAATTTTAAAAGCCAAGGTGCCTCCACCATCACCATGCAAGTGGCGCGCAACGTATATCTGTCGTCGGAAAAAACCTATACCCGTAAAATTTACGAGATTCTGCTGACCTTCAAGCTGGAGCACCTGTTAACCAAGGACCAGATTCTTGAGATTTACATGAACCAGATTTTTTTGGGTCAAAGGGCTTACGGATTTGCCGCCGCCAGCGAGGCATATTTCGACAAGCCGCTCAAAGACATCACGATTGCCGAAGCCGCGATGCTGGCCGGTTTGCCAAAAGCGCCCGGCACCAACAACCCGATACGCAATCCCAAAAGGGCCAAGGCACGACAACAGTACATCATCGACCGCATGCTGGAAAACGGCTTCATCACGGCCCAACAGGCTGAGGTCGCGAAGAACGAGGATCTCAAACTCAAAACCGGACCGGACACCATGCGTATTCACGCTGAATATGTCGCTGAAACCGTGCGCCAGCTGATGTTCGCCCAATACGGTAACGAAACTTACACGCGTGGCCTGAACGTCTACACCACCGTCAGGGCGTCCGATCAGGACGCCGCATACAAGGCACTCCGGCGCGGCATCATGGATTTCGAGCGCCGCCAGATCTATCGTGGCCCCGAGAAATTCGTCGACTTGCCCGTCGATCCCAAAGAGTTTGACGAAGCCATCGACGACGCGCTCAGCGACCACCCGGACAACGGCGATTTATTGTCGGTGGTCGTGCTCAAAGCTTCGCCGAAAGAAGTCAATGCGGTGCGAGCCGATGGCGAGGCGGTTCAGATCACCGGCGAAGGGCTGAAGCTGCCGCAATCGGGTCTGTCAGACAAGGCGCCTCCAAACATCAAGATCCGTCGCGGTGCGGTGATCCGTGTCGCCAAGACACCGAAGAACACGTGGGAAATCACCCAACTGCCCGAGGTCGAAGGTGCGTTCGTGGCGCTTGATCCACGCGACGGCGCGATCAAGGCGATGGTGGGTGGCTTCGACTTCAACAAGAACAAGTTCAACCACGTGACGCAGGCATGGC
>JANYBQ010000462.1 GCA_025360705.1 Betaproteobacteria bacterium
CAGCCGCAAAACGGTAGCGGACACCCAGGTCGGCGGCAATGAGTTTCTGATTACGTTCGAAGTGCTGCCGCAATTCCTCGCCGTCGGCGGCGCATCTGACAAAATACCCGTCTCACCATGGCTGCAAAACCGTCGCTGAACGATGCGCAAATCCTCGTCGTGGACGACGAGCCCGATTTACGCACCTTGTATGAATTGGCACTAGTGCGCGAGGGCTACAACGTGCAGGGCGTTGGCACGCTGGACGATGCCTGGCAACATCTGGCGCAGCAGCGCTTCGACGTCGTCATCACCGACATGCGGTTGCCCGACGGATTAGGCATTGGCCTGCTACACCGCCTGCGCGAACAGCATCGCACCGAGCGTTGTGTCGTGATCACGGCGTATGGTTCGGCGGAAAATGCGGTCGAGTCGTTGAAAGCCGGGGCTTTCGACTACCTCACCAAGCCGGTGGACATAAAACAATTTCGCGCGGTAGTTGCATCGGCTATCCAGGGCGCCAGGACCCAGGCCATCGCGGGACGCCGCCATGCGGTCTCCGCCAGCGCGGTTACGGGTATCAACCGGCGGCGCAGCACCGACACCGTGCAAGGCGTGGGAGAGGCGGCGCTGCAGCGCCTGGTGGGCGCGTCGGCGGCCATGCGGATGGTCAAGGAGCGTATCGCCAAGGTGGCGCGCGGCATGGCGCCGGTACTCGTCACCGGCGAGTCGGGAACCGGCAAGGAACTGGTGGCGCGGGCCCTGCACGCCAACAGCCACCGCTTCGCGGCGCCGTTGGTGGCGGTCAACTGCGGCGCGATTCCCGAGAGCCTGCTGGAGGTCGAGTTTTTCGGCGCAAAAAAAGGGTCCTATACCGGCGCCAGCCAGGACCGGGACGGATTTTTCCAGGCAGCCCGGGGTGGCAGCCTGTTCCTCGATGAGGTCGGCGACCTTCCGCTGGCCATGCAATCAAAACTGTTGCGTGCGATCCAGGAGCGCTGTGTACGCGCGGTCGGCTCGACCCAGGAGGAGCCGGCGGACGTGCGCATCATCAGTGCCACGCATCGGGATCTGGCGGCCGACGTGCAGGCTGGCCGGTTTCGCCAGGACCTGTATTACCGCCTCAACGTCATCGACATCGTGATCCCGCCGCTGCGCGAGCGCCTGGACGATCTGCCGGCCTTGTGCGAAACCCTGCTGGCGCGAATTGCCGCGGAGTCTGGAATCGATGTGCCCAAGTTGTCGCCCAGCATGCTGGAACAGATTTGTCTGACGCCGTTGAAGGGCAATGTACGGGAGCTTGAGAATCTGCTGCACCGAGCGGTCGCATTGAGCGAAGGCAACGATCTGCAGGTCGACATATTGAGCGAACAGACCATGCCGGCGCCGCTGCGGGTCGTGCCCGAGCCGACCCGTGCCGCGGAACTGGCGCCAGCGTTTTCCGCGGCTATACCGAGCGACCTGCAAAGCCACCTGGACAAGCAGGAACGTGAAATTCTGGTTCAGACCCTGCGTGAAACCGGATTCAACCGCACGGCGGCAGCGGCCCGGCTTGGACTGAGCCTGCGCCAGATCCGTTACCGGATCGCGCGCCTCAACATCGACGCGCCGCCGGGCCCCGAGGTGCCGGATGAGCCGCTCTGAGGCAGCGCCGGCGCGGCCTGGCGATACACCGTTGTGGGACCGTGGCTGGTACCGGTATGCACGTCAGTTGCGCTCTCCCAATTTCGGGGAGCGGCCGGTGGCGGCGGTGGTCGACCTGATCGTTATCCATTCCATCAGCCTGCCGCCCGGCCAATATGGCGGCGACGAAGTGCAGCGACTGTTTACCAACCGCCTGGACTGGAACGCGCACCCGTACTTTGAGGGCATCGAAGGCGCGACAGTCTCCGCGCATTTCTATATCCGCCGCAGCGGTGAGTTATGGCAGTTCGTGAGTTGCGACGACCGTGCCTGGCATGCAGGAATTTCGAGCTACCGGGGCCGCGAGAATTGCAACGACGATTCGATCGGGGTCGAATTTGAAGGCCTGGAAGGTGGCCTGTTCGAGACCGGGCAGTATGAGAGCGCGGCGAGCCTGTGCGCGGCCATTGGCGAGCGTTATCCGATTGTCCATGTCGCGGGACACCAGCATATAGCGCCGGGCCGCAAAGCCGACCCTGGAAGCGGCTTCGACTGGGCACGCTTGCAGGACGCGTTGGCGTGGCCGCATCGGCATTTTCCCGACACGATATAAAAAAATCCGCAAGCGCGCGCGGCCTCGAACCAGCGTCTGCACGCGGCCCCGGCCGTGTGTTTCATGCGCCAGCGCGTACCGATCGTTTTCGCCAGAACCAGACCCCATGCGGCAATGCCGGGCAAAAGCCATTGCAAGCCCTGCAACCGCTGGTTCGCGGTTTGAAATCGGTGTGCCGACTGGGTTCGTGCGGGGTTGCCGGTGTGTGCGGCAAGGAGCCCGTATGGGCAGTGCCGTCGGCAGGTTGTAGCGCTTGGTATCGATTTCACGACTTTGTCGCCTTTACACTACCGGTAGTGGCTTGTGTGGACGCAAGACCCCATATATAGTGTGTGCTGGTTGCACGGGCAGTTTTCAGAAGCCGTCGAAGAGGCCCGTTGTCAAACCGTAAAACTCCAACAAGACGCTGCCAAAGATGAGGGAAACCATGCAAATCGCCTTGAATACAACGACTGCTTTTCAAACCGGTGCGGGAGCACCGGAATTCGCCGACAAACTGCACGCGAACGCGCCCAGTGCTTTGACTCAATACCAGATCATCCGGCGCAATGGCGCCGTGGTTCCGTTCGAGCCCAACAAGATCGCGGTTGCGATGATGAAGGCTTTTCTGGCGATACACGGAACGCAGGGAGCCGCTTCGGCCAGTGTTCGCGAAGTGGTCGAGAGCCTGACCCAGGTCGTGATTCGCGCGCTGGTGCGCTCGCGCCCGGGCGGCGGAACGTTTCATATTGAGGACGTGCAGGACCATGTGGAACTGGGCCTGATGCGTGGTGGCCACCATGAGATCGCGCGCGCCTATGTGCTGTACCGCGAAAAACGCACGCAGGAGCGCGCGCGCAAGGGCGAACAGGCGGCGCCCAAGGCCGCTACGCTGCATGCGATGGATGGCGGTCGGCGCGTAGTGCTGGACCTGGACCGGCTGGCTGGCTTGATCCAGTCCGCATGTGCCGGCTTGGGCGCGGATATCAAACCCGAGCCGATCATGGCCGAGACCTTGCGCAACCTGTACGACGGTGTGCCGATGGACGAGGTCTACAAGGCTTCGGTGCTGGCCGCGCGTACGCTGATCGAGAAGGACCCGGACTATACCTATGCCACCGCGCGCCTGTTGTTCCATACCATCGCCAAGGAGGTGCTGGGCAAGGATGTCGCGCGCTCGGACATGGGTGAGGCCTATGTCGACTACTTTCCCCAATTCATCCGCAAGGGCGTGGATGCCGAACTGCTGGACGGACGCCTGCTGCAGTTCGACCTGAAGCGGCTGGGCGCGGCGCTCAAGGCCGAGCGCGATCTGCAGTTCGACTACCTGGGTCTGCAAACCTTGTATGACCGCTATTTCCTGCACATCGACAAGGCGCGTATCGAATTGCCACAGGCCTTTTTCATGCGTGTCGCGATGGGGCTGTCGCTGGGCGAGATCGACCGCGAAACACGCGCGATCGAATTCTATGAGGTCCTCTCGTCATTCGACTTCATGTCCAGCACCCCGACCTTGTTCAACAGCGGGACCCTGCGTTCGCAGTTGTCGTCCTGTTATCTGACCACCGTGCCCGATGACCTGGACGGTATCTACGAGTCGATCAAGGAGAACGCGCTGTTGTCGAAGTTCGCCGGCGGACTGGGCAACGACTGGACGCGTGTGCGCGCCCTGGGTTCGCATATCAAGGGTACCAACGGAGAGTCCCAGGGCGTGGTGCCGTTTCTGAAAGTGGTCAATGACACCGCGGTGGCGGTCAACCAGGGCGGTAAACGCAAAGGCGCGGTATGCACCTATCTGGAGACATGGCACCTGGACATCGAGGAGTTTCTGGAGCTGCGCAAGAACACCGGGGACGACCGCCGCCGCACGCATGACATGAACACCGCCAAC
>JANYBQ010000609.1 GCA_025360705.1 Betaproteobacteria bacterium
GTTGTTACCGGGGATCGGCGGAATTTCCAGCACGATGCGATCCGGCTGTACCAGCTCCAGGTGCCCGCCGGCCAGACTGTCGTGGGTGCAGTTCACGAACATGGTTTTGTTGTCTATCAGCGCGCCGTTGTCCGCGTAGGACAAAACATTGAACAACAACTGTGCATCGCTGGCCGCGTCGTGGGGTGCCGCGGAATGCGAACGATTGAACAGCTCGTAGCCAAAAACCCCGCCGTTGCGGTCCACGATCGCCTGTCGGGCGATAACGGTGCTGTCATGTGAAAGTTTAGCTGGTTCGGTGGCGATTTCGGTGCTTGCGGACATGGCTTCCAGTGGTTGGAGTGAGAGCCAATTCTAGGGCTCGGCAGCAATATTGGGCGGCTGAACTGCGCTACGCGAATCATCCAATCCGCAGTAGTGTCTGCCGGCATGCGCTGGGGCAGCCGCTTTTACAATCGAAGCTACAGGAGGGCTTCATGGGAGTTTATTCACTCGATGGCATAACGCCGCGGGTTGCGGCGTCCGCATGGATCGCCGACAGTGCCCAGGTGATTGGCGATGTCGAGCTGGCCGAGGACGTCGGAATCTGGTTCGGCGCCGTGTTGCGCGGAGACACTGAAATGTTGCGTATCGGCCGCGGGTCGAATATCCAGGACGCCAGCGTTTTACATGCGGACGTTGGCAAACCGCTGGTTGTGGGTGAAGGCGTAACGGTCGGGCACCAGGTGATGTTGCACGGCTGCACGATAGGGGATGGAAGCCTGATCGGTATTGGCGCCATCGTGCTCAATGGCGCCAAAATTGGCAGGAATTGCCTGGTGGGTGCCGGGGCCCTGGTGACTGAAGGCAAGGAGTTTGCCGATGGTTGGATGATTGTCGGAAGCCCGGCCAAAGCGGTGCGGCAACTCACGCCGGAGCAAATGCAGGGTTTGCGTCAAGGTGCGTTGCACTATGTCGATAACGCGCGCCGGTTCAGGAACGGGCTCAGGAAAATCTCCTGATTGACGGAGAAATCGTTTGTCCGAACTGCACAAGTTTATTTTCGATGGCGTCGCGGTGCGCGGCATCGTGGTCCGGCTCACCGATGCCTGGACCGAGATACTGCGCCGGCGCGCCTCCAACACCAATACCGGAGCCTACCCCGCGCCGGTGCAACAGATGCTCGGCGAGTTGCTTGCGGCCGCCACGCTGATGCAATCCAACATCAAATTCGACGGGGCCTTGATCGTGCAAATTTTTGGCGATGGTCCGGTCAAGCTGGCGGTCGCCGAGGTGCAGCCCGACCTGTCATTGCGGGCGACGGCGACCGTGGTCGGGGACGTCGGTGCCGATAGCGGCTTGAGTGCGATGGTGAACCTCGCCAATCTCGGACGGTGTGCAATTACGCTCGATCCCAAAAACCGGTTTCCCGGCCAGCAGCCTTACCAGGGCGTGGTGCCGCTATTTGGCGACCGCGGCGAAAAACTCGAAAAGTTGAGCGATGTATTGCAGCACTACATGTTGCAAAGCGAGCAACTCGACACCACGCTGGTGCTGGCTGCCGACCAACAGGTCGCGGCCGGCTTGCTGATCCAGCGCCTGCCGCTGCAAGGCTCCGGCAACCTGGCGGGCAGCCAGCGCGGCAGCGCGGACGAAGATGAAATCGGCTTGAACGAAGACTACAGCCGCATCGCGCTGCTGGCGTCCAGTCTTAAGCGCGAGGAGTTGCTGACGCTCGACGTGGACACTATCCTGAGGCGGCTCTTCTGGGAAGAAAATCTGACGCGTTTCGAACCTTTGCCGGGGGATATCGCACCGCGCTTTTCGTGTAGTTGCAGCCGGGCCAAGGTTAGCGCGATGATCGTCGGCCTGGGCGCCCCCGAGGCGCAAAGCATCATCGCGGAGCAGGGCCAGATTGAAGTCAGCTGCGAGTTTTGCGGCGTGCAGTACTGCTTCGACGCGATCGACGCGGCGCAATTGTTTCTGCCTGCCAGCGAACAGCCAGCCGGCAGTAGCACCGCGCAATGATGTGACAAGTTGGGGGGCCATGTTTTGCCGCCGGGCCGCCCCAAGGCAAAATGCGCCCCCTCGGGGGGCAGCGCAGTACACGCAGTGACAAGCGTGGGGGCCCTTTACTTCGTGATCTGCACCAATATTTCGTTGGGTCTGACCATGCCGAGCTCGAAGCGGGCTTTTTCTTCCACCATTTCCATGCCCTCCTTCAGGTCCCGCACTTCAGCGGCCAGCCTGTCGTTGGCTTGACGCGCCAGTTCGTTTTTTCCCTTCTGGTGCATGAGTTGCTGCGTCATGGCCGCGACGTTGGGAACACTGCCGCGGCCAACCCACAATTGCGCATGCAGAATCGCCAGCAACGCGATCAGGGCCAGTGGGACGAGGCGGTAGCGCACGGTATGTGTATGGCTGGCCCGGTGCGCGATCCCGCGGCTACTAACGCAGGTTGTAGAACGCCGAGCGTCCGGGATAACTGGCCACGTCGCCCAGGTCCTCTTCTATACGCAGTAGCTGGTTGTATTTGGCCATGCGGTCGGAGCGGCTCAGCGAGCCGGTCTTGATCTGGCCGGCGTTGGAACCCACCGCGATGTCGGCGATGGTGGTGTCTTCGGTTTCGCCCGAGCGGTGGCTGATGACCGCGGTGTACCCGGCGCGCTTGGCCATCTCTATTGCCGCGAAGGTTTCGGTCAAGGTGCCGATCTGGTTGATCTTGATCAGGATCGAGTTGGCGATGCCCTTGTCGATGCCCTCCTTCAAGATTTTGGTGTTGGTCACGAACAGGTCGTCCCCAACGATCTGCACCTTCTTGCCCAGACGGTCGGTCAATATTTTCCAACCGTCCCAGTCACCTTCGGCCATGCCGTCTTCGATGCTGATGATGGGGTATTTGTCGACCCAGGTGGAAAGCACGTTGGTCCATTCTTCCGACGACAGCGACAGGCCTTCGCCGCCGAGCACGTATTTGCCTTCGGCATAGAACTCGGACGCGGCGCAATCCAGCCCTAGCGCGATCTGCTCGCCAGCCACATAACCTGCCGCGTCGATCGCCTCCAGAATCAGCTGGATCGCGGCCTCGTGGTTGTCGACGTTGGGCGCAAAACCACCCTCATCGCCGACCGCCACGCTGATGCCCTTGTCGTGCAGGATTTTCTTGAGCGCGTGGAACACTTCGGCGCCGTAGCGCAAGGCTTCACGAAAACTCGGTGCGCCTACCGGAATGATCATGAACTCCTGCAAGTCCAGGTTGTTGTTGGCGTGCGCGCCGCCGTTGATCACGTTCATCATCGGCACCGGCATCTGCATGCCGCCCATGCCGCCGAAGTAGCGGTACAGCGGCAAACCGGATTCCTCGGCCGCGGCGCGCGCCACCGCCATCGACACCGCCAGCATCGCGTTGGCGCCCAGGCGCGACTTGTTCTCGGTGCCGTCGAGGTCGATCAGGGTCTTGTCCAGAAAGGCTTGCTCGGACGCGTCCAGACCCATTACGGCTTCGGATATTTCTGTGTTGATGAACTCGACCGCCTTGAGTACACCTTTGCCGAGATAACGGCTTTTGTCGCCGTCGCGCAGCTCGACGGCTTCGCGCGAACCGGTAGATGCGCCCGACGGAACCGCCGCGCGGCCCATGGTGCCGGACTCCAGCAGCACGTCGCATTCGACAGTGGGGTTGCCACGCGAATCCAGAATTTCGCGTCCGACGATATCAACAATTGCACTCATGGGATTCTTTCAAAAAATAACTGCTCATACACCTTCCACCACCACCATCCGCATGGTGGCCGCACCCTGGCGCGACGCGCGCGCCTTGGCGTATTCGGGTGAGTCGTTGAACCGCCTGGCGGCTTCCAGGCTCGGAAATTTCAACACAACCAGCCGCTCCGGTTGCCAGTCGCCTTCCAGCACTTCGGCCTTGCCGCCGCGGACACACACCTCGACGCCGTGCGCCTGCATTGCCATGCTGGACCAATTCTTGTATTCCTCGTATTGCACCGGGTCGGTGACTTTGACGTTGGCGATGATATAGGCGCTGGTCATTTTTTGGTTTCTTCAAAGATCGCTTACCAGGCTCCGATGGATTGTTCGAGAAAGCCATGCCGCTTGGTCACCCGGTCGAGTTCGACCAAAGACGCAAGCAAGGCTTTCATATGCTTGAGCGGCACCGCATTGGGCCCGTCGCTGAGGGCCTTGGCGGGGTCAGGGTGCGTCTCCATGAACAGACCGGCTACACCCACCGCCACGGCGGCGCGCGCCAGCACCGGAACCATCTCGCGCTGGCCGCCACTGCTGGCGCCGTCGGCGCCGGGCAACTGCACCGAATGCGTGGCGTCGAATACTACCGGCGCATCGGTCTCGCGCATGATCGCGAGCGAACGCATGTCGCTTACCAGGTTGTTGTAGCCAAAACTCGCGCCGCGTTCGCAGGCCATGAAATTGTCTTCTTCCAGGCCTTTTTCACGTGCCGCGGCGCGCGCCTTGGCGATCACGTTTTTCATGTCGCCAGGCGCCAGGAATTGGCCCTTTTTTATATTGACTGGTTTGCCGGCCTGCGCCACTGCATGGATAAAGTCGGTTTGGCGGCACAGAAAGGCCGGAGTTTGCAGGACATCTACAACGCCCGATACACGCGCGATCTGGTCTTCGGAATGGATGTCGGTCAGGACCGGCACGCCCAGTTCACGCTTGACCCTGGCCAGAATTTCCAGCCCTTTGTCCAGGCCCGGCCCGCGGAAGCTGACGCCGCTGGAGCGGTTGGCCTTGTCGAAACTGCTCTTGAAAATAAATGGAATACCCAGCCCGAGCGTAATTTCCTTCAAAGTGCCCGCGGTATCCATCTGCAATTGTTCCGACTCGATGACGCACGGGCCGGCGATCAGGAAGAAGGGTTGTGCGAGACCGATCTCGAAGCCGCACAATTTCACGCGTTTACTCCGCGGGAACTGGCCGTCCGCGTCACGCCACCGCTTTCAGGTTCTTGCCCTTGGCCTGATGATCCAGCGCGGCCTTGATAAAAGAGTTGAACAGCGGATGTCCGTTCCACGGCGTGGACTTGAATTCGGGGTGGAACTGCACACCGACAAACCAGGGATGGACTTCGCGCGGCAACTCGATGATCTCGGTCAACTGTTCACGCTGGGTCAAGGCTGAAATCACCATGCCGGCCTTGCGCAACCTGTCCAGGTAATGCACGTTGGCCTCGTAGCGATGGCGATGGCGTTCGGTAACGACGTTGCCGTAAATGCCGTGCGCCAATGTCCCGGCGACCACGTCCGAACTTTGCGCGCCCAGGCGCATGGTGCCGCCCAGATCGGATTTTTCACTGCGGCTATTGATGGTGCCATCGGCATCTTTCCACTCGGTGATGAGCGCAATTACCGGGTGCGGCGTGGTGGGTTCGAACTCGGTGCTGTTGGCTTCGGCAAGGCCGGCCACGTGGCGCGCGAACTCGATGGTTGCCACCTGCATGCCGAGGCAGATACCGAGGTAGGGAATCTTGTTTTCGCGCGCGAAACGGGCCGTGGCGATCTTGCCTTCGATGCCGCGTTTGCCAAAGCCACCGGGCACCAGTACAGCGTCGAAACGGGCCAGCTGCGCGACGGTCTCGCCCGAGATTGTTTCTGAATCGATGTAGTCGATCTTCACGCGGGCGTGGTTTTTCATGCCGGCGTGACGCAAGGCTTCGTTGAGCGATTTGTAGCTGTCGCTCAGATCGACGTATTTGCCCACCATCGCAATGCTGACCTCGCTCTGGGGGTGTTCGGTTTCATAGACCAGATCGTCCCAGCGCTTCAAGTTGGCCGGTTGCGTGTTGAGGCGCAACTTGTCGCAGATCAGCCCATCCAGGCCCTGCTGGTGCAGCATGCGGGGCACCTTGTAAATGGTGTCCACGTCCCACATCGAGATCACACCCCACTCGGCCACGTTGGAGAACAGCGAGATTTTTTCGCGCTCTTCTTTGGGGATGGGCCGGTCGGCGCGGCAAACCAGCGCGTCGGCCTGGATGCCGATTTCACGCAGCTGTTTGGCTGTGTGCTGCGTGGGCTTGGTTTTAAGCTCGCCTGCGGCGGCAATCCAGGGCACGTAACTCAGGTGCACAAACGCGCTGTTGTTGGGGCCGAGCTTCAGGCTCATCTGGCGCACGGCTTCCAGAAACGGCAGGGACTCGATGTCGCCCACGGTGCCGCCAATCTCCACTATCGCGACGTCTACAGCGTCGGCTGTGTCCATGCGGGCACCGCGCCGGATGAACTCCTGAATCTCGTTGGTCACATGCGGAATCACCTGCACTGTCTTGCCCAGGTAATCGCCCCGGCGTTCTTTCTCAAGTACGCTTTTGTAAATCTGGCCGGTGG
>JANYBQ010000613.1 GCA_025360705.1 Betaproteobacteria bacterium
GCGTTGTGGTGCACGGCGCCTGAGCCAACTTGTGTGCGCTCACGATCGCAACGCATTTATCCTGCCCGATTGATTCGGAAGAGCCATTGGAGCGCGTATGTTGAATGGACCGGCGTGTTGCATCGAGCAGCGTCGCTTCGCTTCTGGATTATTTGAAATTTGAATTCCGGATATTTCGCAATATAAGTTTGCGAATCGACATCCAAACGAGGTGGCCTCCCTAGAATCGGCCTGAATCAAAGGCCAGGAAGCTAACCATGTCCGCGGTAACGCCATCGTTTTTAATCGACCGTCTGATCGATGGCGCAGCCCGCCTGAGGCTGAATCGGCACGCCCGCCATGGATTGAATTCCGAATTGCGGCCGACCTCGGCGCAAGCATTTCAGGTACTGGATCAGGATGGCGATGTGGTTTGACGTACGCCAGTCTTCACCGGGCACTGACGCGCGGCATCCAACCCTTCGTTACTCCAATTCAACAAGGCAAATTTCATGAGCGCAGATATCGCAATAGTCGGCTATGGCAGAACACCCTACAGCCGGGCCAAGCCGGGAGAACCCGCGCTTACGGTGGATGAATACATCGCCTGGGCAGCCGATCTGGCGCTGCAGAAGGCGGGCATGTCCAAAAATGACTTCGACGGCCAAGGCCTTGGTGTGTCGCACGCCGAGGTCGCCCATACGGTCAACTGGTCGGCCGCCACCGCCGAGAACCTGGGTATCAGCCCGCAGGTGTTGCTGCGTGCCGACCAGGGCGGCGCTTCGGCGGCCGCCATGCTGATAAGCGCCGCGGCGATGATCCGCGCCGGTATCGTGGACCGGGTGCTGGTGGTCGGAGCCGACACGCCGCTCGACATTCCTTCCGTCGCGCCAGGACTGCCGCTGTCGCCGGAGCGCACGCGCGGCGTGTATTGGGACTTTCAGGGTCCCTTCGGGGTGATGGGGGCAAGCGCGCAGTTCGGGCTGATCCAGACGCGCTACATGCACCAGTACGATCTGACGTTCGAGCAACTTGGCAAGATCGCCGTCAACGCCCGATTCCACGCCTCGCTGAACCCCGGCGCGATCTACCGCAAGCCGTTCACGGTCGAGGACTACCTGAACTCCCGCGTATTGTCCGACCCGATACGACTGCTGGACTGCGTGCCCATCGTCAACGGCGGCCTGGCCTACATAGTGACTTCGGCGAAGACCGCGCGTACGCTGACCGAACGGCCGGTGTATCTGAAAGGCTTCGGCGAGTCGAATAACTATTACCACGGCTCCCGCACGCTGCCGGACATCACGACCACAGGCTTCGCGCAGGCCGCGCCGCAGGCGATGAAGATGGCGGGCGTGCGGCACGAGGACATCGATTTCCTGCAACCCTACGACGACTATCCTTTCATCGCGATGATGACGATCGAGGACCATGGCTTCTGCAAAAAGGGCGCCGGGGGCCAGTTCGTCGAGGAACACGATCTCCACTTCGACGGCGACTTTCCACTCTCCACCGATGGTGGCCAGCTATCCGGTGGCCAGCCCGGCGGCGCGATTGGCGGCTTCATGCCGCTGGTCGAAGCCGTCACGCAGTTGCGCGGCGAAGCCGGCGAGCGGCAGGTACCCGGCGCGACCATTGGCGCGGCTTGCGGCTTCGGCGGCATTCCTTACGGCAGGCCCGGGCGCAGTTGTGTCTCCCTGATTCTTGGAACGGAGCCTTGAGCATGTCCAATCTTTCCGCGGACAAACCCCTGCCCGTCATCACCGACCAGACGCGCCCGTTTTGGACCGCCGCAAAAAACCGCAAGCTGGTCCTGCAGCGCTGCCAGCGCTGCGCGACCTTCAACTTCCATCCCAAGCCGTGGTGCATCGAATGCGGCAGCCGCGAACTGGTCTGGACCGATGCCAAACCCTTCGGCACCGTGTATTCATACACCGTGTCCTATTCGGTGGCGATGAATTACCAAGGCTGGGCTGCCGACCTGCCCGTGGTGATGTGCCTGATCGATCTGGACGACGGGGCGCGCATGTATGCCCAGGTGACCGGCTGCCGGCCTGAAGACATGCGTATAGGCATGCGCGTCGAGGTGTATTTTGAAGACATCAGCGACGAGGCCGGGATCCCGAAATTCAGGCCTACGCGGTCTTCCGGCGGGCCAGGACGCTGACCATGGCGCACGACGTTCCGGATGCCGCCACCCTGCAAAAAGCGGGCATGCAGCAGGTTCCTTTCGACTGGAAGGACACGCTGCGCTTCGACGACCTGCTGACGCCGGAAGAAGTCATGATCCGCGACACCGCGCGCGACTATGCGCAGGAGCGCCTGATGCCGCGTATCCTGCAATCCCATCGCCACGAAACCTTCGACGTGGAGGTCATGCGCGAGATGGCCGAACTCGGGTTTCTCGGTGCCACCATAGAAGGCTTTGGCTGCGCCGGTATCAGCTATGTTGGTTACGGCCTGATTGCACGCGAGTTCGAACGCGTGGACACCAGCTTCCGTTCGGCCCTGGGCGTACAGACCACGCTCAGCATGACGCCGATTTACCTGTTCGGCAGTCAGCGGCAGCGCGAGCACTACCTGCCCGCCTTGGCGCGCGCCGAACGCCTGGGCTGCTTCGGCCTGACCGAGCCGGACCACGGCTCCGACCCGGGCAGCATGGCAAGCCGCGCGCGCGCCGTGGATGGCGGCTGGCTTCTCTCGGGCACCAAGACCTGGATCACGCATGCCCCCATCGCCGACCTGATGATCGTCTGGGCCAAGGACGATGGCGGGACCGTGCGCGGCTTCATCCTCGAGCGCGGCATGAAAGGCCTGGAGACCCGCAAGATCGAAGGCAAGTTCTCGGTGCGCGCTTCGCCCACCGGACAGATCATGATGGACGAAGTTTTTGTTCCCGAGGAACAACGCCTGCCCGGCGCACGCGGCATAGGCGCGCCTTTCGCGTGCCTGAACAACGCGCGCTTCGGCATCTGCTGGGGTGCGCTGGGCGCGGCCGAATTCTGCTGGCATGCCGCGCGCCAGTACGCGATGGACCGCAAGCAGTTCGGCCGGCCGCTGGCAGCCAACCAGCTGGTGCAAAAGAAGTTGGCCGACATGCAGACCGAGATCACGCTCGGCCTGCACGCCTGCCTGCACCTGAGCCGGCTGCGCGACCAGGGCCGCGCCAGCTCCGAAATGGTGTCCATGCTGAAACGCAATTGCGCCGGCAAGGCGCTCGATATCGCACGCGCGGCGCGGGACATCCACGGCGGGAATGGCATTTCGGACGAATTTCACGTGATCCGTCACGTTCTCAACCTGGAGACCGTCAACACGCTTGAAGGCACGCATGACATTCACGCGCTGGTGCTCGGCCGGGCCCAAACCGGCATTTCCGCTTTTGCCAATTGAGGCACCAACACCCCATGACCGCTGTTATGCATGACCGTGCCAGCGTCGTGCGGCGCCTGCTCCATCCGCGCGCGATTGCCGTTGTCGGCGCTTCGTCCGATCTCGGCAAGATCAATGGGCGGCCGCTCAAGCATCTGCTTGAAAAGGGTTATGCCGGGCGCATCCTGCCGGTCAATCCGAAATACCGCGAAATCGCGGGACTGCCCTGTTATCCCTCGATAGCGAGCCTGCCTGAAGCGGCCGACCTGGCAATCGTTGCGGTGCCGGCCCATGAGGTACTTGCGAGCGTCGAGGCCCTCGGCGAGCGCGGCATCCGCGCGGCGGTGATTTTCAGCTCCGGTTTTGGCGAGATGGGGCCGGCGGGCGTTGCGCTGGAGCAGGCACTTGCTGAACGGGCGCGCTCTAGCGGCGTGGTGCTGTGCGGACCCAACTGCCTGGGCTTCATCAACGCCTTCGACCGCGTCTATGCAACCTTCAGCCAGTACGCCGACGGCGAAACCGGCTCGGGGCCAATCGCTTTCGTCACCCAGTCCGGCGCGTTCGGCACCGCCATCGCGGCACTGGTCCGCCAACGAGGACTGGGCCTTGGCTATTTCATCAATACCGGCAATGAGGTTGACCTGGGTTTCAGCGAGTTGATGATGGCCGTCATCGAAGACCCGCGCATCCGGGTCGCGGCCGGTTACCTGGAGGGCCTTGAAGACGGGGCGGCCCTGGTGCAACTGGCGCAGCGCTGCCAGGCACTGCGCAAGCCGCTGGTACTCACCAAGGTCGGGCGCATGGCGGCAGGTGTCCGCGCCGCGGCTTCGCATACCGGCGCGCTGGCGGTTGAGGACGCCGTGTTTGACGCGGTCATCCGCCAATATGGCGTGCTGCGCGCGCGTAATGAAGAGCAGATGCTGGACATGCTGGAAGCCTTGTGCCAGCCCCGCATGGCGACGGGTTGCGGGCTGGGTATTGCGACCCAGTCCGGAGGCGCGGGTGTGATGATGGCGGACCGCGCCGAAGAGGTCGGGCTGAAGGTTCCGGAACTCATGCCGGAAACCCACGCGCGATTGGTACTGGTGATGCCAGCCTTTGGTGCTGCCTGCAATCCGGTGGACGTCACGGGACAGTTTGTCGCACATCCCGAATTGCTGCGCGAGTCAGTGGTGGTGCTGATGGACGACCCGAACATACATGTCGGCATCGTCTGGTTGCAGCTCATGCATGCCCATGTGGATAAGCTGGTACACATCTTCCGCGAGATCCAGGAGCGCACCGCCAAGCCTTTTTTGGTCTGCTGGGTTGCGGCACCGGACGAGGCGGTGCGGCGCTTGCGCGCGATGGGTATCGCGGTCTACGGCGCGGGCGAACGGGCGGTGGAGGCAGCTGGCGCGCTAGCGCAGTACCAGATGCACCAGCGCCGGGCTGACGGTGCGATGTCCATGCCGCCGCTCGCTACGCCGAAGTTGCCCAATGGTGCGAAGGACGGCGTACAAGCCACCGTACAAGCCACCGAGTGGCTACGGGCTGCTGGCGTGCCGATGGCTACGGTCGCATTGGCGCGCGATGAAGATGAAGCCGTCGCGTTGTGGCGGGCGAGCGGTGGCGCTGTAGCCCTGAAGATCGAATCGCCCGACATCACGCATAAGACGGAGATTGGCGGCGTGCTGCTCAAGCTCAACGACGAGGCAGCGGTGCGCAGCGGCTTCCAATCCCTGATGCAGGGCGCCGCGCGCGCCCTGCCCCAGGCAAGGCTCAGCGGCGTGCTGGTGCAGACGATGGCGCAGGGGCACCTCGAGCTGGTGATCGGCGCACGTCGCGACCCGGTGTTCGGCATGATCGTGATGGTCGGGCTGGGAGGTGTCCTGGTCGAGGTGCTCAAGGACGTTGTATTCCGTCGCGCACCGTTCAACACCCACGAGGCGATGGGCATGCTCGCCGATTTGCGCATGGGCGCCCTGCTCGACGGCGTGCGTGGCCAGCCGCCAGTCGATCGCAAGGCGATTGCGCGCATGCTGGCCGACGTGTCCGCCTGGACGGCGGCAATGCAGCCGGTTCTGGCGGAACTCGATCTCAATCCGGTGCTGGTCGGGCCCATGGGCCCGATCGCCGTCGACTGCGTGATGGTTTTTCGCGGCCCGCCTGCGCGGGATGGCTGAGCATGGGCAGCTCCACCTCCCCCTTGTTTCTGCGGCTGGTCCTACCTGCGGCATTGGTTGCCGTCTGGTGGATCGTATCGACGTTATCCCCCGGCGTGGCCGCGGTAATCCCGGCTCCGCATCGGGTGGTAGCCGCTTTGTTCCGGGAGGCGGCCAGCGGTGCGTTGTTGCTGCATATATGGGCCAGTTTCGAGCGCGCTGTCGGTGGCTTTGCGATCGCCGCGCTGCTGGGGGTCGGCCTTGGGTTGGCGATGGCCCAGTTCCGCCTGTTCGGCCAATTGCTGGCCGGACCGGTCGAACTGTTGCGTCCCATTTCGTCCATCGCCTGGATTCCGCTGGCCATCCTGTGGTTCGGGCTGGGCTACAAAAGCGTGGTTTTCGTGATCGCGATTTCGTGCCTGTTCATTATTCTTTTGAACACACTCGCGGCAGCCACGCGGGTGGACCAGGATCTGATCAAGGCAGCATTGACCCTGGGTGCCGGCCGATGGGTGTTATTCAAAAGCGTCGTGGTACCGAGCGCGCTGCCCGGAATTCTGCTGGGCTTGCGCATTGCCATGCAGGGCGCCTGGGGCGGCGTGCTGGTGGCGGAGATGATCGCAACCCAGCAGGGGCTCGGCTACATGATGGCCCGCGCGCAGGCCTCGTTCAATCCGGAACTGCTGATCGGCAGCATGGTCATTGTCGGATTGATCGGATATTTCCTGAACGCCTTGTTCCAATGGTTCCAACACAAGGTGACCCATGTCCAGGATACCTAAAAGCTGGCGCCCGTTCCTGATCGGCTTAGTCGGGATTCTGGTGTTCCTCGTGTTGCCATGGATCGTCGCTATACAGATGGGGGTGCGCCAGGTCATTCTGCCACCTATCCCCTCGGTCATCCAGACTGCCTGGGAACTGATTTCGACCAACGTTCTGTTGCCCGCGATGCTGGTGAGCCTGGGGCGCGTCAACCTCGGGTTCCTGCTGGCAGTGGCGACCGGTGTTCCGCTAGGCATCGTTCTGGGCCGCCATCCAAAAATGTTCGTTGCCGCCGAGCCGATCATCGAGTCATTCCGTTTCGTGGTGCCGTTCGCCTGGATCCCGCTGGCCATCCTCTGGTTCGGAACCAGCGAAGCTGGAAAGATTTTCATCATCTGGTACGCCGGTTTCTTCGTGATGCTGCTGCCCACCATTTTTGCAGTTCACGCGGTCAGTACCGATCTGGTAAAAGCTGCCCGTACCCTGGGCGCGAGCGAATACCAGATCTTCCGCAAAGTCATTCTGCCGGCGATCACGCCGGAACTGCTGGTCGCCATGCGGATCGCATTCGCCATGTGCTGGATTTCCATTCTGGCCGCTGAACTCGTTGCGTCCCGTTCCGGACTGGGATACATGATGGCCGACGCCCGCGAATTGCTCAGAACGGACATCGTCCTGGTCGGAATGATTGCCATCGGCATGATCGGTGCGTTCTACAACTGGCTCTTCGGTCTACTGGCCCGACGTCTTGTTCACTAAGGTGGAGATGAAAATGACCGGAAAAATAGAAGCTCGCAAATTGACAAAACGCTACCACGTCGAGCGAACCGGACGCACGGTCCTGGCATTGGATAACGTTGACCTCGACATACGGGAAGGCGAGTTCCTGTGCATAGTGGGGCCCAGCGGCTGCGGCAAAAGCACGTTCTTGCAGATGGTCGCGGGACTCGAGTCGGTGACCGATGGTGAACTGAAAATCGATGCCCGGGCGGTCCAGGGACCGGGCGCGGACCGGGGCGTGGTTTTCCAGAGTTATGCGCTTTTCCCCTGGCGCAGCGTGGTCGGCAATATCGAGTTCGGCCTCGAGATCAAGGGGCTCGCCGCCCGCGAGCGGCGCGAAATAGCACTGCGCTGCGCCCACTCGGTAGGGCTGAAGGGGTTCGAAGACGCCTACCCGAACGAACTCTCGGGGGGGATGAAACAGCGGGTTGGGATCGCACGCGCGCTCGCCAACGACCCCCCGATTCTTCTGATGGACGAGCCGTTCGCGGCGCTCGACGCGCAAACGAGGGAGATGCTGCAGGAAGAGATCCTTTCAATCTGGCGCAAGTCCAATCGCACGGTCCTGTTCGTCACCCATTCCGTGCAAGAGGCGGTTTATCTGGGAAGCCGGATTGCCGTCATGAGCGCGCGACCGGGCCGCATCATGACCATCATCGATGTCGACTTGCCCTACCCGCGCGACGTCACATCGGCCGAATTTGGCAACCTCATGAAACCGGTCTATGCGGTGCTGAAGGACGAGGTGTTGAAGGCGGCCCGCGAAGCGGCGCTGGAACCTATGGCCAAAGCGTCCGCCTGAGCGGAGAGACCGCTGGCGGACCGCACGACGGGAGAAAGGTCTTGAAAGCCATGACGCTCGGCGCTTACGGACCGGCAGAGATGCTGGTTGCAGGCGATGTCCCAACCCCCGCTTTCGGCATCGATGAGGTATTGGTAGCGCTGGAGTGGGCAGCGGTCAATCATCTTGACCTCGACATCCGCAACGGTGTCTCGGGCATGGCCGTCCGACTGCCGCACATCATGGGCACCGAAGGCACAGGGACGGTACGTGCCGTGGGTTCGGCGGTACGTGGCTGGCGCGTGGGCCAGCGGGTCGGCACCTATGCCTTCCGGACCTGCAGGCGCTGCAAGAACTGCCTTCTCGGACGGCAGAACATGTGCCTCGGTATCCTGACGCTGGGCGGCCA
>JANYBQ010000623.1 GCA_025360705.1 Betaproteobacteria bacterium
CGGCGCGGTTTTAGTACTCAGACACAGCGCGCTCGGAGGCAAGGCGCACGCTGATGGATGCAGGAGTCTGAGCGCGGGCTGAACGGCTCGCCCTTGCGTTCAAATACGCCGGGCAAACACCGGCGGCACTGATCTGATCGCGCGTCGCGCCGTGCGGTACCCAGCCTGGGCGGCACAATACCGCGTATGTCGAGACAGGTGCTGATCGCGGGTGGAGGAATCGGTGGGTTGGCCGCTGCGCTGGCATGCGCACGCGCGGGCCAGCGCGTGCAGGTGTTCGAGCGCGCGGCGCAGTTCGCGGAGATCGGTGCAGGCATCCAGATCGGTCCCAATGTCACGCGGGTCCTGCACGGCTGGGGCCTGGCCGACCGGCTGGCCGCGGTAGCGGCCTATCCGCAGCAGCTGGAAGTGCGCAACGCCACGTCGGGGCGCCAACTCGCTGTGCTGCGCCTGGGTGATGTGGCTAGTCGACGCTATGGCGCTCCCTATGCCACCGTCCAGCGGGCCGACCTGCACCGAGTGCTGCTGGTTGCGGTGCAGGGGCAGCCGGACGTTCAACTGCATGCGGACTGTGACGTAGCGGGCCTTGCACAGGATGCGCAGAGCGTGGCGGTCCGCACTGTGAAGTGCGGGCAGTTCAAAGGTGATCTACTGCTGGGTGCGGACGGGCTTTGGAGCACGGTTCGCCAGTGGCTGTTGAGCGACGGTTTGCCGCATACGACGGGGCACATTGCCTACCGCGCGCTGGTTGCGCAGAATAGTTTGCCCGCGCATTTGCGCAGCCAGCACATTACGGTGTGGCTGGGACGCTACCTGCATGTCGTGCAGTACCCGGTGCGGGGTGGCGAATGGCTAAATGTGGTGGGCATCGTGCAGGGTGATGCCAGTCTTTCCGCCGACGCAACAGGCTTGGTGCGGGACGATACGGCAGAGGACCCGACCGACTGGGACCAGCACACGACCGCAAACCGCCTGCGCACTGCGCTAGCCGCTACCTGCGCTCCGTTGCTGGACCTGGTGAACGCCATTGAGAGCTGGCGGCGCTGGGTTCTGTGCGACCGCCCCCCTGTGCGTCGCGCCGACCAACTCGCCAGAGGCCGGGTTGCGTTGCTGGGCGACGCCGCACATCCGATGCGCCCCTATCTGGCCCAGGGCGCGGGCATGGCGATTGAAGATGCAGCCGCGCTTGGCGAGGTGCTGGCGGACACGAATCAAGGGGTAGACGCCGCGCTGCGCGCTTACTCCGAGCAGCGCTGGCGACGCAACGCGCAGGTCCAGGCGCGGGCACTTCGCAACGGGCAAATTTTTCATGCCCAGGGGCCACTGCGCGTGTGCCGCGATGCGGCACTTTCGGTTTTGGGCGAACGCCTGCTGGACTTACCCTGGTTGTACCGCCATGGGGGTCAGTGAGCCCCACCGGTAACCAAGCCAGGGAGAACAGTATGTCCCAAAACATTGTCATCGAGCACTTGAAAAGTCTTCGATCGGAAGTTGCCGCCATGCGCTCGGGCATCGTAAAACCAAAGCGCCACTTCAGCATTACCTCTCAGGTAACGGCATACTATCTGCGTCCAGTCCAGCTGGATTGCGCCATCGTGCTGGCTGGTATTTCGTTTTGCGGCGAGCGTTCAATTTCCAAGGCAAAAACACATGCAACAAAGTTACTTCTCTTTCCGGGCGCTGTCCGGTATCGCGCTCTCGGCAACCATTGCGCTTGCCGCGCTGTCGGCAGTGGCGCAGGACGGGCCGATCCGGCTGCTTGTGGGTTTTCCCGCAGGCGGCAGCACCGACGTCATCGCGCGTCATCTGGCCGTGGGCATGCAACAGGAACTGGGCAAGTCGGTGGTGGTGGAAAACCGTCCCGGCGCAGGTGGGCAGATCGCGGCGCAGGCGCTCAAGGCCGCGCGGCCCGACGGCTTGACGCTATTTCTGTCCAACAGCCACACCGTGTCGATGATTCCGTTGACCATCCTCAACCCTGGTTACGACACCGTGAAAGACTTTGCGCCGGTGGGCCTGGTGGCTATCAACCCCGACGTGTTCGCCATCAACCCCGCCATCGTCGGCAACCCCGGCGCGGGGCTGAAAGAGTTCGCGCAATGGGCCAAGGCCAATCCCGGCAAGGGCAATGTGGGTGTACCGGCACCGGCCAGCGCGCCGGACTTCGCGGTAGGGGTGGTCGCCAGTGCGCTGGGCTCCGACCTCAAGTCCGTGCCGTACCGGGGTGACGGTCCGGTCGCGCTGGATTTGGTTGGCGGCCAGATCGCGGGCGGCATCGGGTCGGTGGGGGCCATGCTGCAACATGCCAGGACCGGCAAGATCCGTATCGTGGCCGTCAACGGCACCACGCGCCTGCCGCTATTGCCCGACGTGCCGACCTATGACGAGCTGGGCATCAAGGGTTATGAAGAAGTGATTTTCACCGCCGTATTCGCGCCCGCCGGCACGCCTGCCAACCTGATCCAGAGCTATAACGCCGCCATCGCCAAACTCGTGAAGTCGCCCGACTTCGCGGAAAAGCTCAGCGCGCTGGGGATCGTTGCCGCGTCCAGCACGCCGGGCGAACTGGCAGCCCGCGTGCAAAACACCAACCTGGCCTGGACCGCGATGGTCAAGAACGCGGGCTACAAACCGCAGTAAGGCTTGAGTCCAGCACAGGCCGTACAAGTCAAACCGCCATGACCACCAGTGAAGCATTGCAGCCATGACGCCTGACCCTAATGCTCATCTTTGGCGGAGACGGCGCAGCCAGTTGCAGGCGCGGCGCGAACCGGTCCACGTCAGCGCCAGCGCGAGTGGCATGCCCCAGAAGACCCAAGGATCGAAAAAGAGCTCGGACAGCCGGTCCAGCATGGCGCGCATTCACGCCGCCGGCCGGCGCCGCAAGCGGGGAAAAAAGGCGCCGATACGCGCCCGGTAGCGCAGGTAGTCCTGGCCGAAAACTCTGACCAGGCGGCGTTCCTCGT
>JANYBQ010000664.1 GCA_025360705.1 Betaproteobacteria bacterium
CATGCAACGCGCGCGTGAAATGATGAAAACCGCGCCTCAGATAGAAGCGGAGTTTTCCCAGTTAAATCGTGACTATGGAATTCAAAAAAAGAACTATGAGGACTTGGTTGCGCGGCGCGAGTCGGCGTCTCTTTCCGGCGAACTTGAAGGCGCTTCCGGGGTCGCGGATTTTCGATTGATCGATCCTCCGCGCGCATCTCCCAAGCCGGTGGCGCCGAACCGTCTGTTGTTATTGCCAGTTGCCTTGGCGGCGGCGCTCGCCGGCGGGTTAGGCATTGCCTTTGTATTGAGTCAGTTGAGGGCGGTCTTTTTTGATGCGCGTTCGGTGCGCAACACCATTGGTTTACCTATTCTCGGGATCGTTACCCTGGTGCTGAGTGACGCCGCTCGCGTTCGCGCGCGACGCGACTTAAAGCGGTTCGGATTCGCTTCCAGTGGTTTGATAGGCGTGTTTGTTATTGCCGTGGTTGTCTTGACTGTCCTTGCAAATCGGGTTGGGGCATGACCAACAATGAGTAGTCTGATTGAACAAGCAACCCAACGACTGGAGCAACTGCGTCGGGCTGGCGCGGAAATGCCTGGCAAGGATGAAGTTGGCGCAGTTGCTGCCAAGCGTAGTGGTTCGATTCCCGTTTTAGAGAAATCTTCCTTTATTGCGCCAGCGCCAGCACCGTCTCCGGTGCAAGTTTCGCAGCTGGTTGCAATCGACCTGGAAGCCCTCGCGGCAGCGGGAATTGTGAGCCCGAACGCCCCGCGGTCGCAAGTCGCAGACCAATACCGGGTAATCAAACGACCCTTGATCAGCAATGCCATGGGTAAGGGAGCGACGCTCATTCAAAACGGCAATCTGATCATGGTGACCAGTTCGGTACCGGGTGAGGGTAAGAGCTTTACAGCTATCAACCTGGCTATCAGTATTGCGGCCGAACTGGATAACACGGTAATGCTGGTGGATGCCGACGTCGCACGCCCATCGGTGTTGCGTGTTCTGGGTCTACCGGCGGGCCCGGGGTTGCTGGATCTTTTGCTGGATGATTCCGCAGATCTGTCGAGCATGCTGCTGAAGACAAATATCGACAAACTCAGCATATTGCCAAGTGGTACTCCCCATGCGCGCGCTACCGAGATGTTGGCGAGTGACGCAATGACGAATTTGCTGAGCGATATGGCAAAGCGTTATAGCGACCGAATTATTATTTTCGATTCGCCGCCGCTGTTGTTGACTACTGAAGCCCGTGTGCTGGCCACGCATATGGGGCAGATTGTGATGGTCATACAAGCGGAGAAAACTTTGCGTTCGGATGTTCAGGATGCACTGGCCACGATAGAGGCTTGCCCAGTCAAGATGATGTTACTGAACCAGACGCGCACCACTTCAGCTGGGGGTTATGGCTACGGATACGGTTACGGCTATGGCTATGGCAGCAAGACTGAATCGTAGTCTGCGGTCTGGGGTTATGCAAATTGGTTTGCCTTCTTTGAAGAGCGGCCTTTCCGGTCGATTTGCCTGCGTGACGCTGCAAACAGTTGTGAGCTTGATTGGCGTGATGCCTCAAGTTGCGCGGTCGCAGGCGGATGCGCAAGCGGGGGTGAGGCCGAGCATTTCCATCGTGCCGCGCCTTTCGGTGTCGGAAAGGTATACCGACAATGTGTCCTTACAGAGTGTCGGCAAGCAAAGTGAATTGATCACTCAAGTCAGCCCCGGCATCAGCATCAGCAGTCGAGCGGGGCGCATAAAAGGAATATTTGATTATTCTTTGAATGAGCTTATCTACGCCAGAAATACAAGCAGCCGACAATCGCAAAACTCGTTAAACACCGTCGGGACAATCGAGGCGGTTGATAACTGGGCCTTTATCGACTTCAGCGGTAATATTTCCCAGCAGGCCATCTCTGCTTTTGGCACGCAGTCCAACAACGCTTCAGCCATCAACGGCAACTCAACTGAGACGTCCGTCTATCGGCTGTCGCCTTATTTTCGCGGAAGATTAGGCGGATTTGCCGACTACGTCGCGCGTTACAGCTGGTCTACGACACGCTCGGGAGTTGCTACTGCATCCGATGCGAAAACGAAGGATGCGTCGCTCACCCTCAATGGCGCCACTAGCGGTCCTTTGGGTTGGAACGCTGACGTAAGTAGCCAAGCTCTGACTTACAGTTCGGGGCGGCCCGTAACGGAAGACAGGTTGCGAGGCACCTTGATCTATTCGTTCAGTCCGCAGGTCAATGTGTCGCTGACTGGATCGCGGGAGTCGAATAATTACACCACCGCTACCAAGGAAAGTCATAACTCCTTCGGCGCGGGTTTGAACTGGGCCATTTCGGAGAGCACGAAGTTGGCCGCCCAATTGGATCGCCGCTCGTTTGGACAGTCGCATAACCTGAGTTTCGAACATCGCACCGCGCGCACGGCGTGGAGGTTCAGCGACTCCCAGGACGTGTCGGCCACTCCTGTGCAATCGGGCACCACCACACTCGGATCCTTGTCGGATTTGTTGTATGGGCAGTTTGCGTCAGTGGAACCAGACCCTTTCAAACGAACTGAGCTGGTGAACCGGTTCCTACAAGACAATGGCTTCAGATCGGATGCAAAAGTAATCAGCAATTTCTTGACTTCCTCGGCTTCGTTACAACGTAGACAGGAGGCGTCGTTCGCCCTGTTAGGAATACGCGATACGGTAAGCTTCAGCCTCACACGTGGGTCGAATAGCCAACTCAGCAATTTTGTGACCGGCCTGGGCGATTTATCGAATTCCTCTGTTGTAAGGCAAACTGGTGCAAGCATCGTTTACGCGCATCGCCTTACACCCGACGCTGCGTTGAATGTTATAGCCGCGCGGCAAAATACATCCGGCGCCCTCGGGATACAGAGCACTTCACTGCGGACGATCGATGTCACGTTGTCGGGAAGATTGGGCCGACAAATGAACGCCAGCATTGGTGCGCGCAGAGTCTTTTTTGACAGCACGACTACGCCCTACACCGAGACCGCCGTGACAGGCAACCTGAGTGTGCAGTTCTGATCCATGTACGAAGCTTTTTATGGGCTCACCAGCAAGCCCTTTCAACTCAACCCCGACCCCAGCTTTTATTTTGGCAGCAAGCAGCACCGGCGTGCCAAGGCATATCTTGAATATGGCCTGTTGCGCAACGAAGGTTTCATCGTCATTACCGGTGAAATTGGTGCGGGAAAGACGACCATCGTTCGGGGCCTGCTTGAAAGCATGGAGGGGGGCGCGGTCACCGCAGCCAACCTTGTAAGCACCCAGCTTGACGCTGAAGACACTTTGCGCATGGTCGGCGCCGCGTTTGGTGTCCGCGTCAAAGACGTTTCGAAAGCCGACCTGTTAATGGCGATCGAGGCGTTCCTGGTGACGCAGGTCAGTGAGGGAAAGCGAAGTTTGCTGATTGTCGATGAGGCCCAGAACCTGACACCGCGCGCCGTCGAAGAGCTACGGATGTTGTCGAATTTCCAGTTTGGAAAGCAGGCGCTACTGCAGACTTTTCTGGTGGGGCAGCCGGAATTTCGGGAGATATTGCAGCATCCCAATATGCAACAGCTGCGTCAACGGGTAACGGCGACGTGCCATATTGGACCGCTGGACGTTGAAGAGACCAAGGGCTACATTGAACACCGCCTTAAATGCGCTGGGGGAACCGGGCGGCCCACCTTCGACCCGGCTGTGTTTGAAACCATATTCAGGGCTACCGGGGGTATTCCGCGTCGCATAAATTTGGTGTGCGATCGTTTGTTGCTGCTGGGGTTTTTAGGCACGAAGGAGAACATTTCGGTAGAAGACGTGGACGAAGTTGTTACCGAGATGCGCGACGAGTCGAGCGGCCCCGCTAACAGAAATGCATCTGTCAGAGGATTTCTGGACAGTACAACCCACCACACCGGGTCGGATGCGTTGGTCGACATTGATCTGGCGAAACTTAACGGAGCTGTCGCATTGGTAGACGGGTTTTCCAGCCAGATCGCAAATCTTGGTGCTGAACAGCAGGGCGACCGTTTGCAACGTATTGAACGCAGCATGCTGCGGCTGGAACGCGTCAATCTTGAAGTCCTGGCGATGTTGCAAAAATTTGTCGCGTCCTTGAGACGGTGATGAGAGAGGGCTTGGCGCAAGTGCCGATCATCAACGCGTTGACTGTTGATGTTGAGGACTACTTTCAGGTTTCTGCTTTTGCTCCGCATATTGCCCGCTCTACTTGGGATTCGCGGGAATGCCGGGTTGAAAGCAATGTGGACCGCATCCTTGCGATGTTGTCGGCCAAGCAAACCAATGCCACATTTTTTACCCTTGGCTGGCTTGCTGAACGGTACCCGTTACTGGTGCGGCGCATCGTGCAGGAAGGTCATGAATTGGCCAGCCACGGTTATGGACACGAACGCGCAAGCGATTTGACTGAAACGGCTTTTTTCGAGGATATTCGGCGCGCGAAATCCCTGCTGGAAGATATCTCCGGTGTTGAGGTCACGGGTTATCGTGCCCCGAGTTTTTCGATCGGCGAGAGCAACCTCTGGGCTTTTGACGGCTTGCTGCGCGCCGGTTACCGCTATAGCTCAAGCATTTATCCAATTCGCCACGATCACTACGGCATGCCCGATTCACCGCGCCATGTGTACCAGGTTCGGCCTGGCTTGCTTGAAGTGCCGATAACGACCGTACGCCTCTTCAAGCGCAACTTTCCCTCCAGTGGTGGCGGTTATTTCAGACTGCTTCCTTACGAGTTGTCGCGCTGGATGCTGAACCGGGTTAATTCCACCGAGCGTCAACCCGGTATTTTTTATTTCCACCCTTGGGAAATCGATACCGGGCAGCCGCGTATCCCGGGCATCAGCAGCAAGACGCGCTTTCGTCACTATGTGAATATTGGCCGGACGGAAAAACGTTTGAACCGGTTGCTAAGTGACTTCAGTTGGGGACGCATGGACCAGATTTTTCTGGGTAAAGAAAAAACACCTTTGCCCAGTACAGTGGTCACCGCCTGAGCGTCCAGTGCTGACCATCAAGCGTCTTCTCTCAAAGGACTCCGCCACCGCGATGCGATGGGATGCGTTTGTCATGGCATGCCCCGATGCCACGTTCTTTCATCGCGCGGGTTGGCAAAAAATCATTGTGGATGTGTTCCGCCACGACACCTATTTCCTCTATGCGGAGGCCGGGGGGTCGATACACGGCGTGTTGCCGCTGGCGCATGTCCACAGCTTTCTTTTTGGCAACGCCCTGGTAGCCCTTCCGTTCGCGGTTTATGGCGGGGTAGCAGCTGCCACACCAGCAGCCGCAGACGCATTGGAGCGTGAAGCCCAGACGCTGGCAAAGCGCCTGGGCGTCGCGCACCTTGAGTTGCGCAACGTCAACCCCCGGAATATCGACTGGCCGGCTCAAGATCTGTATGTGACTTTTCGCAAACAAATCCTGCCTGAGGAAGAAGCCAATATGCTGGCGATACCGCGCAAGCAGCGCGCCATGGTCCGCAAAGGCTTGAAAAATGGCTTGGTCAGCGAAGTCGACAGTGAGATCGATCGTTTCTTTTCTCTTTATGCCGACAACGTGCACCGCCATGGCACTCCCGCAATGCCCAAGCGGTATTTCCGCGCATTGCAGACCGAGTTTGGAGCTGATTGCGAGGTGCTTACGGTTACCGGTCCCGATGGCCGCCTGCTGAGCAGCGTGCTGAGTTTTTATTTTCGCGACGAAGTCTTGCCCTACTATGCTGGCGACGAAGAGTCGGCGCGGGATCTCGCTGCCAACGATTTCAAATACTGGGAGCTGATGCGCCGCTCCTGTGCGCGTGGACTCAAAGTGTTCGACTACGGTAGAAGCAAACAAGGAACCGGGTCATACGCCTTCAAGAAGAATTGGGGCTTCGTACCAACGCCGCTTCACTACGAGTATTGCCTGTACAAACGCGATGCTATTCCGCAAAACAACCCGTCCAACGCCAAGTACAAACTTCTGATCGAGACTTGGCGGCGCATGCCAATCGGCCTGGCTAATTGGCTTGGTCCGTTTATCGTGCGCAGCCTTGGCTGATTCGATGATGGCCAACTTGTTGTATCTGGTGCACCGTTTGCCTTACCCGCCGAACAAGGGAGACAAGGTGCGGTCGTATCACTTGCTTAAACACCTGGCTGCGCGGCATCGGGTATTTTTAGGCACGTTTGTCGATGACCCTGAAGATGAGATCCACATAGATACCGTGCGAAAGTTATGTGCTGGATTACATGTGGAAAGACTCAATCCACGGCTTGCCAAAATGCGCAGTCTTGCTGGATTTTTGACGGGCAAAGCTTTGAGCCTGGGCTACTACCGTGATGCAGGCATGACGGCATGGGTCGAGCAAACTAGGGCGTTGCACAAGATCGATGCCACGGTCGTATTCTCCTCGGCGATGGCGCAATACGCGCCGCTTGGTCATTCAACCGTTGATGCGCCCACACTCGTGGACTTTGTCGACGTTGATTCTGCAAAATGGGCGCAATACGCTGCGCAACGCCCATGGCCTCTGTCGTGGGTATATGCGCGCGAAGGCAAACGCCTGCTGGATTTCGAGCGTGCGCTGGTAATACGCGCGCAGCGGTCATTCTTTGTTACTGCGAACGAGACGGCTCTTTTTCAGCAGCTCGCACCAGAATGCAAGGACAGGATCGAAGCCATCGGCAATGGCGTGGACGCGAACTTTTTTTCACCAGACGCGGCGCACACCAGCCCATTCGCGGATGGGCAAATTCCTATTGTGTTCACTGGAGCCATGGACTATTGGCCCAATGTCGATGCGGTTTCCTGGTTTGTCACAGATGTTTTGCCGTCGTTGATTGCGGCGTTGCCGCAAATACGTTTTTACGTTGTGGGACGAAGCCCGACTCCCGCCGTGCAGGCTTTAGCTTCAGCTGCGGTAGTCGTCACCGGAACGGTCGCTGACGTTCGGCCTTATTTGCAGTATGCGGCCGTGGTGGTCGCCCCGATGCGTATCGCGCGTGGCGTCCAAAACAAGATTCTTGAAGCCATGGCGATGGGCCGGCCCGTCGTCGCTGCGCAAGACTGCGTAGCGGCAATCGATGCCGTGCAGGGTGCGGAATTGATTTCCGCCAGCACCGCACAGGATTACGTTGAAGCAATTCAAAAACTTTTGCGGCAACCCGAACAAGCGCTTGCAGTGGGTGTAGCCGGCCGTCAATGTGTCGTGCAGCGGTATAGCTGGGCCGCTCATCTGGCAGGTATTGACCGATACCTGCCAAGCGCAAATTCAGGTAGTGATGTTCCGGGATCGGTAATCGTTCATGAATCAAGCTGATCAAGCTGAACCGATGGCTATGGCCGCCGTCTCATCTTTGGCGAAGTCCAGTCCGCCCTCGGCCGCGTGGCGCGTGGCGTTGCCGGCGTTACTGCTGGTGTTGGCATGTATTTTGTGGTTTTATCGCGATACCGCCAGCGCCATGGTCACCATCTGGTATCGGTCCGAGACATTCACGCATGCGTTTGTGGTTCCGCCGATTGTGTTGTGGTTGATTTGGCGGCGGCGCCAGGAGCTTGCTCTGCTAATGCCACGACCTGCATTCTGGGTGCTGCTACCGGCTCTGGGCATGGCTCTGTTTTGGCTGTTAGGTGATTTGGTAGCTGTCAACGCAGCCACACAATTGGCTTTCACGGCGTTGTTGGTGTTGGCGGTGCCGGCCGTGTTGGGGTTAACTGTTGCTCGGGCCATCACGTTTCCGCTGTTATTCCTGTTTTTCGCGGTTCCTATCGGCGAATTTCTTTTGCCCCAATTGATGGAGTGGACTGCGCATTTCACCATCATCGCCCTGCGCTTGAGCGGCATTCCGGTCTACCAGGAGGGTTTGCAATTTGTCATTCCTTCTGGCAGCTGGTCGGTTGTCGAGGCCTGCAGTGGCGTACGTTATCTGATTGCTTCGCTCACTGTGGGAGCGCTGTTCGCATACCTGAACTACCAGTCCACCAAACGTCGCATTTTGTTCGTGATAGTTTCAATTTTGGTGCCGGTTATTGCCAACTGGATGCGTGCCTACATGATCGTGTTGTTGGGCCACTTATCCGGTAACACAATCGCGGTCGGAGTCGATCATCTAATCTATGGCTGGGTGTTTTTTGGCGTGGTCATCATGCTCATGTTTTTTATCGGCGCCAAGTGGTCGGAGCCGGAGCCGCCCGTCAAGGCGGCTGCAAATGCTTCTGCGGTCCAGACAATGGCGTGGTCGCCAGTCAATTTTTGGGTAGTGGCGGTTTCACTTATTGTCATCGTCGCACTGCCTTCAGCCGCCAGATGGTCTATCGATCGTCATGCCGAAACGGGCAGGCCGAACCTGGTTGCCCCGATCACGCTTGCCGCATGGCAGGCAGTAGACACCGGTTCGATCGGATTCAAACCAGCGTTCCAGAATCCGTCAGCGGAAATAAACACCGCGTACGGAAATGCAGGGCAGGTAGTGGGTGTCTATCTGGGTTATTACCAGGACCAGGACTACGATCGCAAGCTGGTAAGTTCACTGAACGTTCTTGCCGTGTCCAAGGACCCCGTCTGGAGCGTAGTCACTAAGGGCACGCGTGGCGCTTTGTTTGGCTCGCAGCAGGCTACGGTGCGTACCGCGGAACTGCGCCGCGCACCCTTATCCGGGCCAGACCAGCACAACCGGTTGAACGTATGGCAAATTTACTGGATCGACGGTACTTTGACCGCGAGCGACTATCTTGCCAAAGCTTATAGTGCCGCCTACCGGTTGATAGGTCGCGGCGACCATTCCGCGGTCATCATCCTGTATGCCGCGAAAGACCAGCCCGGAGGATCCGATGCTTCGCTGCAAGCATTCCTGTCGGCAAACTATGGTGCAATCGACGCGCTCCTGCGGCAGGCCAAAGGCAGCAAATGATTTCAGTCTATGAGTTCCTAGTGGTTTACCTGGAGAGTGCGCGATGAGTGTGGTTGCAGTGATTGGGTTGGGTTATGTCGGGCTGCCTCTGGTGGTTGAATTTGGCAAACATGTTCGAACCATCGGATTTGACATTTCGATTCCCAAAGTTGAATCGTGTTTGCGTGGAGTAGATCCATCGCGCGAACTGTCGGATGACGAAATGCGCGCGTCAACCCGCGCGACTTACACGGCAGACCCAGCCATGTTGGCCGAAGCCGACATGATTATCGTGGCGGTTCCAACACCGGTAGACAGCGCCCATATTCCGGATTTCCGGCCGCTCATTGGCTCCAGCACCAGCGTTGGCCGCCACATGAAAAAGGGCGTTACCGTGGTCTATGAGTCCACGGTCTATCCCGGCGCTACTGAGGAGGTTTGTATTCCGGTGCTGGAGCGTGAATCCGGCATGACGTGGAAGAAAGACTTCTTTGTAGGGTATTCGCCAGAGCGTATCAATCCCGGCGACAAAGAACACACGCTCACCAAGATTCTGAAGATCGTCTCTGGCGATACACCCGAAACACTTGAAAGGGTGGCACATCTCTACGAACGGATCATCGTGCCGGGCGTGCATCGTGCGTCCAGCATCAAGGCGGCCGAAGCAGCGAAGGTTATCGAGAACACGCAGCGCGATCTGAACATTGCGTTGATGAATGAGTTGTCCATTATTTTCGACAAACTCGGCATCGATACCACCGAGGTTCTGGAGGCGGCCGGAACCAAATGGAATTTTCTCAAGTTCAAGCCGGGTCTGGTAGGCGGCCACTGCATTGGGGTGGACCCTTATTACCTTACCCATAAAGCCGAAATGCTGGGCTACAACCCGCAGGTGATTCTGGCCGGCCGCCGCATCAATGACGGCATGGGAACATTTATTGCCCAGAAGGCGGTCAAACTGCTCATCGCCGGCGATCTTCCCGTCAAAGCCGCCCGGGTTCTCATCCTCGGCTGGACTTTCAAGGAGGACGTGCCCGACATTCGCAATACCCGTGTCGTCGATATCTATCGGGAGCTGCAGAGCTACGGGATCGATGTCCGCTGCCACGATCCGGAGGCGGATCCGGTGC
>JANYBQ010000673.1 GCA_025360705.1 Betaproteobacteria bacterium
GCTGGCGGCACTAGGCGACGACGCGCTGCGCACGCGCATCGCTTCGGTCAGCGTGTGCGCCCGCATCGCCCCGGAGCAGAAGTTGCGTATCGTGCAGGCGCTCAAGGCGCGCGGCGATATCGTGGCGATGACGGGCGACGGAGTCAACGACGCGCCGGCGCTGCGTGCCGCCCACGTGGGCATCGCAATGGGAGGGCGCGGCACCGACGTGGCGCGCGAAGCGGCGTCCCTGGTGCTGCTGGACGACAACTTCGCCTCGATCGTGCGCGCAATGCGCCTGGGGCGGCGCATCTTCGACAACCTGCGCAGGTCGATGTCGTACATCCTCGCGGTGCATGTGCCAATCGCCGGCATGGCGCTGCTTCCCGTGCTGCTGGGCTGGCCGACCTTGTTGTACCCGATGCATATTGCGTTCCTGGAGCTCATCATCGACCCCGCTTGCTCGCTGGCGTTCGAGAACGACCCGCCCGCGGCCGACATCATGCAACGTCCGCCGCGTGATGCCCAAGCCCCACTGTTCGGCGGCGCCGCCTTGTGGCTGGCCTTGTTGCAAGGCCTGGGTGTGCTGGCTATGGTGCTGGCGGCTTATGCCTGGGCCGATCAGCGATTGCCCGAGGCGCAGGCGCGCGCCTTCGCGTTCACCACGCTGGTCGTGGCCAACCTGGCGCTGATTTTTTCCAACCGCTCGGGCACGAAGTCGCTGTGGACATCTCTGCGCACCCCGAACAAGACTCTGTGGATCGTCGTTGGCGTTGCTTTCACTTTTCTGCTGTTGGCGCTGTACACGCCATGGGCCGCTGGCGTGTTGCGCTTTTCCGCTCTGCCAGTGTATGAGCTGGCGGGGGCGTGCGTGCTCGGGTTGCTGAGTGTGTTGTGGTTCGAGGTGGTCAAATTGGCGCGCAGGGCGTCAGAAGGAGTGCGTAGTGTGTGAACTTCTGGCCTTGTCGACGTCGCAGCCCGGCCAGCTGACGTTTTCGTTGCACACCCTGGCCTCGCACGGCGGCGAGGCCGGTAGCGCGCGCGACGGCTGGGGCGTCGCTTTCTACCAGGGTGAAGATGTGGCACTGTTCCGCGAGCCGCGAGCCGCGCGCCGCCGGCGACAGCGCGCTCGTTCGTTACCTCGAAACCGAGGGGCCGAGTACAAATCTTGCGATCTCACACATCCGCCATGCCACGCGTGGGTCGATACAGTTGTCCAATACACAACCCTTCGTGCGCGAGCTCGGCGGTCACTCCCATGTGTTCGCCCACAACGGCGACTTGCCCGGCATCGAAGCGAATGCGGCGCTGGCGATGGGCCCTTACCTCCCGGTCGGGCAGACCGATTCGGAGCGCGCTTTCTGTGCGCTGCTGACGCGCATGCAAGTGCTGTGGGCCAACGTGAAACAGGACGGTGCGCCGTCCTTGCAGGACCGCATGGCGCTGCTGGCCGCGTTTGCAGCCGACCTTCGAGCGCTCGGCCCGGCCAATTTTCTGTATGCCGATGGCGATGCGCTTTTCGCGCACAGTGATCGGCGCATGCAACGCGGCAGGCCCCGGCCCGAGCCGCCCGGGCTGTGGACGTTGCAGCGGCATTGCGCGCCCGCTGATCCACCGCTGGACGAGCGGGCAGGGGTATCGGTCGCCCCGGAGGCGCGCGTCGCAGTGTTCATCGCCAGCGTCCCGCTCACCGGCGAAGCCTGGAGGCCTATGGCCGAAGGCGAACTGGTGGCCGTGCGCAACGGCGAAGTGCTCGTCACTCCCTTGCCAGTGGCACCGTGAGACCAAAGCTAATCCGCGACAAGATGGTGGTGCCGCTTGGTGCGGCAACGAACAGACAACCCGATTCGTTGCGGCGCAATATCCGCAGGCTGCACAAGACTCCTTCGCCGCTGATCGATCGCCTTGCGAAACAAAGTTATCGCTGATGGGTCATGCGTTTGATCCATGTCATGGTCCCGCCATCGGGTCGCGCCATGATTGCAACTTCTGAAGGAGACGGCGACCCGTCCAACGGCCGAGACCGCTCGGGCCACGGAGACCATCGCATCGCCTCCACTTGCCTTGATAGACATTGTCGCCATGCCGCCTGCCGGTGAACTTTTCGTCCGGGAGAAAGCCATGAAAATCGCGTACCCCATATGGGTTGGTGTTGTCGCCGCCTTCTTTGCGAGTGGTGTCGGCGCCCAGACTTCGGCCCTTGACTTCACGCCTGGCGTCGAGACCTTTCTGGCGCAGGCGTTCAAGTGACCGCCGATTTGTCATTGCCCCACCTCGCGGCACCTCTTGGCGCCATCGACGCACTCAACAGCGAGTGCTTTTGCCTCAGTCTCGACCAGGCCGCGTTAACCCGGGCGCTCGATTCGGAGCTTGGTCAACCGGGCCTCTCGGCGATGGTTAGTGAACGCTGTCCCTACCTCTTCGCAGCGCTTCCCGTGTTCGTCGCGACGCCGCAACTACAGCGCATGGCGCGGGTGGTACAGGCGGTCGAAACGGTTGTGGCCCTGCCGGCTTATCGGGAGCAGGTGCTGGCCGACGCGCCAGCCATCGCCCGGCTCGGCACCAGTGGCCCGCGCGGCGTGTTCTTCGGCTACGACTTCCACCTCGATCAGGGCCACCTGGGGCTGATCGAGATCAACACCAACGCTGGCGGCGCGATGCTCAACGCAGTGCTTGCAAGGGCGCATCGGGCCTGCTGCGCGGCAATGGGTGCGATGGTGCCCACGCTGGCCAGCGTGGCGACGTTCGAGCAAGGCATCGTCGAGATGTTCCGCGCTGAATGGCGTCTGTCTGGACGCGCCCGGCCGCTGGCGAGCATCGCCATCGTCGACGAGGCACCCGAGCAACAGTACCTTTACCCCGAGTTCCTGCTGTTCCAGCAGCTGTTCGAGCGCCATGGGCTGCGCGCGGTCATAACCGGGCCGACGTCGCTCGAATGGCGCGACGGCCGGCTGTGGCACGGCGACCTGGCCATCGACCTGGTCTACAACCGGTTGACGGACTTCTACCTGGAGCAAGCCGGCCGCGCCGCGCTGCGCGAAGCGTACCTGCAACAAGGAGTCGTACTGACACCCAACCCGCAGCTCCACGCGCTGTATGCCGACAAGCGGCGGCTCGCGCTGTTCAGCGATGCCGGGCGGCTGCGGGCGCTGGGAGTGCCCGAAACCACGCAGCAGGTACTGCTGGAGCATGTGCCCCACACCGAGGTGGTCGATGCCGCCGATGCGCAACGCCTGTGGGACGCGCGCAGAGGTCTGTTCTTCAAGCCGATGGCCGGCTTTGGGAGCCGTGCCGCCTATCGCGGCGACAAGCTGACGAAACGGGTCTGGCAGGACATTCTGGCCGGTGACTATGTCGCGCAGGCGATCGTGGCTCCGGGGCAGCGGATGGTTGACGAACACGACGCCGAGCGGACCAAAAAGACCATGAAGTTCGACTTGCGCGCCTACGCCTACGACGGCGCCGTGCAGTGGGTGGCCGCGCGCGTGTACCAGGGGCAGACCACCAACTTCCGTACGCCGGGCGGTGGCTTTGCGCCGGTCTACAGCACGACCGACGTGTCGGGGCGAACGCTGCAAGCCTGCGCTGACGGGAACCCAGCCGAAGACGGGCATGCCTCCTATGTGTTCCTGCTTGACGAAGGCAGTGGTGTGCATGCGGTTCCCCATGCGCTGTACGTCGCGCTGGCACGCGCTCAGGCGTCGGCCCCGGCGTTGGCTAATCGGACACTGCGCCTGGCCGACTGGTATGTGCGCCTGAAAGATGGGGCGCCGGACACTGTGGTCAACGAGACCTACAGCCTGGTCCGTTTCGACGCACAGGGGCGTGTCGATTGGGCCACCACGCCGGCGACCCATCCGCACCGCCCGGATGTGGCCAGCGTAGCCGAAGACGCCGCCTGGCCCACCGCCGCGGAGCGGGAGCGCATGCAGGCGCTGTTGTTCGGCAGTGCCGAATTTCCGCCGCCGATCCGCTGAGCCGGACCGCTTTGAAGAATCCGGTCAGAGCCGATGGCACATGATCCCGGATGAGCCACACAGTGGCCTCGCCAACCGCCCGGATTCTTTGGCGACGCGATGCGGCAGTCCGGGCCGACAAGGAGTTGACGAATGTCAACCCCTGTCTGCGCAGAACTGCAATAGTTGCCGTGTGTAAAAACAATGTGACTTGATTGCAGCCATGAAAATAAGTGAACATCTCAAGCGATCGCAAGCTTTTGAGTACCTACCAGACGACGCCAGTCATCAGGCCGCAATGTCGGGGCGTTCGTTTCCTTTTCACGATGAAAGCACCGTGCTGGCCAATGCGCCGGTTGATCGGGTCTTCGCCTATCTGGACGATCCGAAGGCATTGGCGGCGCACATGGGCAGACCCTCGGTGATGATGATGGGCTCGCGCATGTCGATAGAAGTCGATGCCGGTGGGGGACGGGTTATCGGGTCGAAAGTTCGCATGCAAGGCCGCATGATGGGCATTCGACTTGCGATCGAGGAGGTCATTACCGAGCGCCAAATCCCCGGCAGGAAGGTTTGGGAGACCGTCGGAGCGCCCAGGCTGCTGGTCATGGGGCACTACCGCATGGGCTTCGAGCTGACGCGCCAAGGCGATTCGTCGCTAGTGCGTGTTTTCATTGACTACAGCTTGCCGACCGACACGCCGGGAGCGTGGCTTGGCTACCTGCTTGGCGCTGCCTATGCGCAGTGGTGCACGAAACAGATGGCCAACGGCGCAGCCATGCATTTCGCCGCGACGATGGCCGAAGGCGCATGAAATACCTTCGCGGCATCCGCGTTCAGCAGTGCCATCAATGACATTTCCGGTCGGCTATCACAGCCTTCATCCAGACGCGCGCATCAACTTCCAGATGAATCGCTGGTTAGGTTGGGTGGGCGAGCTCGATATGCGGGACGATATGCTGGACGATAACTACCGAGGGGTGCCGGCAAATCGGACCAAAGCATGAGCAGCGCAAAATTCGCCATCGAGACCGAGCTGCAAAAGCTTCAGCAAGAAACATTCGGGTTTTTTCTGCATGAAACCAATCCCGCCAACGGCCTGGTGATCGACAAGACGGCGGCGAACTGGCCTTCAAGTATTGCCGCTACCGGCCTTGCGTTGGCCTGTTATCCGGTCGGTGTCGAGCGTGGATTCATGACACGGGCAGCTGCGGTAGAACGAACCCTTGCGACGCTGCGCTTTTTCTGGAACAGCCCGCAAGGTCCTGAGCCCGACGCAACTGGCTACAAGGGCTTTTATTACCATTTTCTGGATATGCGGACTGGCCGCCGCGCCTGGCAGTGCGAACTATCTACGGTCGATAGCGCCTTCCTGCTTGCCGGAGCATTGACCGCAGCGGCTTACTACGACGCCGACACAGCCAATGAGCGTGAAATCCGCAACCTTGCCGACACCCTCTATCGCCGCGCTGATTGGCAATGGGCTCAAAACCGTGGGGCAACGGTGACACATGGCTGGAAGCCGGAAAGCGGCTTCCTGAAATACCGCTGGGAAGGCTACGACGAGGCGCTACTGGTTTACATCCTGGGCCTGGGCTCGCCCACCCATCCACTGCTCGAGCAGAGCTACGCAGCGTGGGCATCGACTTACCGGTGGGAGAGCCATTACGGACAGGAGTATCTATATGCGGGGTCGCTTTTTATCCATCAACTCTCGCATGTCTGGATCGACTTTCGCGGCATTCAGGATGCTTTCATGCGCGACAAAGGCATCGACTATTTCGAGAACAGCCGCCGCGCAACCTACGTGCAGCAGCAGTATGCGATCGACAACCCGCTCAAGTTCAATGGTTACGGCAGCCATTGTTGGGGAATAACCGCAAGCGAAGGCCCCGGTCCCGCCGCCGTCAAGGTAGACGGGATCGAGCGCCAATTTTTCGATTACCTGGCGCGCGGTGTGCCGTATGGCCCCGACGATGGCACCCTGGCGCCATGGGCATTGGTGGCGTCGCTTCCGTTCGCGCCCGAAATTGTTCTGCCCGCTCTGGAGTTTTGCATTCATCAGGCCAAGCTGACGCAATTCAACTCCTACGGCTTCAAAGCGTCTTTCAATCCCTCACACCCGGGAGAGTCCGGAAATCCCTATGGATGGTGGGTCTCGCCGTGGCATTTTGGACTCAATCAGGGGCCCATCATTTTGATGATCGAAAACCATCGTACTGGCTTGTTGTGGCAACTTATGCGCGGTTGCCCATATATTTCGGGCGGCTTGCGGCGAGCGGGTTTCACGGGAGGTTGGCTGTAAGGGCATGCCTACGTACCCTATCGCACAGACTCGTTTGAGACGGCGGGCCTAAAACGTCATATACGTGGCATTTGACCCAGCCACTTTAAATGGGTCGACAACATCCATGCAGGACAGCACTATGACGACAACCAATGTTTCACAAACAAGCTTCCGGGGTTTGCCACAAGGGTTGAGGACAGCTCAAGAGGCAATCCAACTTCCAGAAGTCCAGCAGATGCTTCGCCGACTATCTGAATACAAACTCGGCGTATTCATGCCGCACATGCACGATGGGCAAACCGGTGAATTCCAGCCTCTTCCCGAAGGCGTCATGCAGGTGGAATCCGGTTTGGAAGTCTCGTTCCAGCCCATGGAAGAAATTGCCAGGCAGACGGAGCGCTTTCTGCCAGTGGGATGGCTTTGGCGCGACGGCGCAGCGACGCCGGTGACGGCCTGCGAGATGGTTTCGGGAGACGGTCCGGGCGACAGAGGCCGGTACGTCAAACACAAAATGCCTGGCGCAAAGTAGCGCAGGGCTTCAGACCGCGAAAGCGGTCAACCTGCATTGTGATCGACGAGTTTGGCAGGCATTTTAAGTCGAAGACCATTAAGGAGTTGTGATGAAGACCAGCGTTATCGAAGTGCGCGACATGCTGTCGGTGTTGAGCGTGCAGGGGGTGGAAGAACGGATTAGGGATGTGCCGGGCGTCCAGAGCGCAACGGTGAATTTCGCAGCCGCAAGCGCCACCGTGCGTTACGATGAAACTCGGCTGACCATAGCCGATATCCGGTCAGCCGTGCGCCAAAGCGGGTATGAGTCCGACGCGTCCGCCGCCACTTCGGCCGGCGCTGGTCACGAAGGCCACGCGGCACCCGGCACGCCGCCGGCAATTGACGCACGAACTGCGCCAAAAACTTCCCTGGGCGCAACTGCCTCTGTGGGCGCCACACAGCCCGACAAAGCCGCACCGGGCGCGGCGCCATCTTCAGCACCGGACCCTTCCCCTGCTGCGACGGTCGCTGCACCCGCGGCCAAGCCCGCAGCCCCGGGCAGCTGACGCAGCACTTCATATGCTCGGGCGGCTTGCACCATGATCTAAGAAGCAACAGGGCATTTTGAACAGGAAGAGCGTCAAGGAGATGTGATGAAAACGAGCGTTATTGAAGTCCGCGACATGTTGTCGGTGTTAAGCGTAGACGGAGTGGAAAAGCGCATTGGCGAGGTGCCGGGTGTCGAAAGCGTTACGGTGAATTTTGCGGCGGGAAGCGCCACGGTGCGCTACGACGAAACGCGGCTGGTAGTCGCCGATATAAAGTCGGCCGTGCGCCAAAGGGCATATGCGTCCGAAGCGACGGACACCGCTGCCGCCGCACCCGCGCCCGTCGCTTCAGCAGGTGACGGACAAAAAGACAAAGGCGCGCCTCCGAGCGCGTCGCTATCAACCCCGGTAGTGGCAGCGCCAAAAGCTGACGCGGCACCGCCCTTGTCGGCTGGTGCACCACTGGCCGTTCCAGCACCTCCAACGGTGGCGCCAGCAGCCGGCGAAGACCAGGGCCAAGCGGAGCCGGGCGTGATTGACAAGATTACTTCCTGGGTCAAGGAAACCCTCGCCGGCGAAGAAAGAGATCCAGCAACGCCCGAAGTGCCGACCGCGGCCTCTGCGGATGCCAAGCCGAAACCGGCCGGCGCAGGAACAGCTGAATCAAAACCTGTAGCGACCGCAGGCAAGGGCCACGACGGTCATGAGGGCCATGAGGGCCACGCGCCGGCAGGCGGACAGCCTGCGATGTCGGCCGATATGGGCCATGAGATGGGCCACGGCGGCAAGGACCTGGGTGCCATGGTGCGCGACATGCGCAACCGCTTCTGGATCTGCCTGATTTTTACCGTGCCGATCTTCGTCTATGCGCCAATGGGCGGGATGTGGCAGGCGCCGGTGCCACCGTTCGGGCTGGAACTTGACCTGTGGTTGTTCTTCTTCGCCAGCGCCGCAATCCTGTACCCGAGTTGGCCGTTTTTCGTCTCCGCGTGGCGCGCACTCCTCAAGGGCACGTTGGGCATGGCGGCGCTGATCGTGTTGAGCGTCGGCACCGGGTATATCTTCAGTGTTGGCAGCACTTTCTTTTTCGAGGGTGGCGGGCAGTTCTTTGAAGCCGTGGCCGTTCTGCTGGTTTTCATCCTGCTCGGTCATTGGCTGGAGATGCGCGCGCGCGCGGGTGCATCGTCCGCCATCAAGGCGCTGATGAACCTCACGCCGGCCAAGGCCAATGTCATCCGCAATGACGCCGAGGTCGAAGTGCCGACGGCAGAAGTATTGGCGGGCGAGATTCTCGTCATCCGGCCCGGCAACAAGATTCCGGTCGATGGCACCATCGAGACCGGTGAATCGCTGGTCGACGAGTCCATGTTGACCGGCGAGTCAATGCCGGTCCAGAAGGGGCCGGGATCCACGGTGGTCGGTGCCAGCATCAACAAAAGCGGCAGCTTTCGCTACAAGGCCACCAAGGTCGGAGCCGACTCGGCCCTGGCGCAGATCGTGAAACTGGTGCAGGAGGCGCAGAACTCGAAGGCACCGGCGCAATTGCTGGCGGACAAGGCCGCGCAATGGCTGGTCATCGCCGCTATCGCCATCGGCCTGACGACCTTCGCGGTGTGGTTCTGGGTGATCGGACAGCCGCTGCTGCTTGCGGTAACACTGACCATCACGGTCTTCGTGATCGCCTGCCCGGATGCGCTGGGACTTGCCACGCCAATGGCTGTGATGGTGAGTACCGGCCTGGGAGCCGCCAACGGCATTTTGTTCAAGAACGCGTCAGCGCTCGAAGACGCCACCAAACTGAATGTGATCGTCTTCGACAAGACCGGTACGCTCACGGTCGGCCAGCCTGAAGTGGTGGAGATCGTCACGGCCGACGGCGTAACCGAGGATGTGGTGCTGACCGCGGCCGCCGCCGTCGAGCAGGGGTCTGCCCATCCCTTGGCCCAGGCTATCGTGCGCCGCGCAGCGAAGCTCACCATCGTGGCGCCAACGGGTTTTGAGACCCTCGACGGCATGGGCGCGCGCGCCGAAACCACAAGCGGCACGGTGTACCTGGGCAACCGGCTGCTGATGGATACCCAAAAGCTTGCGCTCGGCCCGCTGGAGGCCCAGGCCACGCGTCTGCAGGGCGACGGCCGCACCGTAGTCCATGTGTCTCAAGCTGGCAGCGTGATCGGCCTGATTGCCATCGCCGACGCCATCCGGCCGACCTCCAAGGCCGCCGTGGCCAAGCTGCGCGAACGCAAGATCGAAGTGGTGATGCTGACCGGCGACAACGCGGCCACGGCCCAGCGTATCGCCGCCGATCTGGGCATCGACAAGGTGCTGGCCGACGTGTTGCCGGGCCAGAAGGCCGAGAAGATCAAGGCACTGCAGGCCACCGGCAAGAAAGTCGGCATGGTAGGCGACGGTGTCAACGATGCGCCGGCGCTGACCCAGGCCAACGTGGGGTTTGCCATCGGCGCGGGCACCGACGTGGCGATGGAAAGCGCCGATGTGGTGCTGATGAAGAGCGACCCGTACGACATCGTGGGCGCAATCGAGCTCTCGCGGGCAACGGTGCGCAAGATGCACCAGAACCTTTGGTGGGCGGTGGGTTACAACGCGATCGCCTTTCCGCTGGCGGCGGGAGTCTTGTACCCGTTCGTGCTGAGCCCGGAGGTCGCAGCGATATCGATGTCGGGCAGCACCTTGATCGTGGCGATCAATGCGCTGACGTTGAAGCGAACCAAGCTGGAAGGCATCCGTCAGCCCGGCAAGACTGCGGCGACCGGGACGCCCGACGCGGCAGCGGCACCGAAACCAGGCGAGGCGCCCGCGGTGGTGGCAACCCCACAACCGGAAAAGGCAAGCGCGTGATCGGAGCGGGCATGGCCGGTGATCGCTACCCACATCACCACCGCAGCAAGGATCCGGATCACCGGACGCATGCTGGGCGTGAAGCTCGCGGCGGATGAAGTGGTCAGCGAACGGGTTCCCCTTTTGCGCAAAACCTGGGAGACCAGCGGCGAGCCGCGGCTGCTGGTGATCGGCTCCTGTCGCATGGGGTTCACCATCGCTGCACTGCGGATCGCTCGCGCTGCTCTTCGGCCGCACCTACGCGGCGTGGTGCACCCGGCAAATGACCACCGATGCAGTGGCGGCTTTTGGTGGCAACGCAGCCTCATGATCCGTCGGAGCATGCCGCCATGAACAAAAGGGGCATCCTGTCCGTCGCCGTCGTAGCCGTAGTCGCAGTCCTGGCCGCAGCGGCTGTCTGGTTCTGGTACGCGCGCCAACCTGCGGCGGACCCGGACCGGCTCGACCTCTATGGCAACGTCGACATTCGCCAGGTGTCGCTCGCCTTCAACGCGACCGAGCGCATTGCAGAGTTGCGGGTAAGAGAAGGCGACCGGGTGCGGGCAGGAGACGTTCTGGGCGTGCTCGACACACGAACGGCGCGTCTGCGTGTCGCCCAGGCGCAGGCGCTGATTGGCGTTCAGGAACAGGCCCTCGGCCGTCTCAAGAGCGGCAGTCGGCCGGAGGATATTGCGCAGGTGCGCACTAACGTGGCAGGGGCCGAGGCCGACGCCGAGCTGGCCGGCCAGCAGGTGACGCGATTGCGGTCGGTGCACGAGGCGACCGGCGGACGCGGCGTGAGCCAGCAGGACATGGACAACGCGCAGTCGCGCCAGAAGATCGCGCTCTCGCATGTGGAAGGCGTCCGCATGGCGGCGCGAGTCGTCATCAATGGACCGCGCAAGGAAGACATCGCGCAAGCCCGGAGCCAGCTGCAAGCCTCTCGAGTCGAAGAAGCGCTGATGCGAAGACAACTTGAAGAAGCGGAGCTTAAGGCCCCTGTCGATGCGGTGGTGCGCGCCCGGTTGATGGAAGTCGGCGACATGGCCTCTGCGCAACGACCGGTGTACACCTTGGCCATCACCCAGCCCAAGTGGGTGCGAGCCTACGTTTCCGAGACCCGCCTCGGGCGGCTGGTCCCCGGAATGCCCGCCACCGTCACGACCGATAGCCGGCCCGGGCAAAGCATTCCTGGTCGGGTCGGCACCATCTCGTCGGTTGCGGAGTTCACTCCCAAGACGGTGCAGACGGAAGAGCTGCGAACCAGCCTCGTCTACGAAGTGCGCGTG
>JANYBQ010000683.1 GCA_025360705.1 Betaproteobacteria bacterium
CGGCCTTGCCGCTGACGTTGATCGGTGTCGTGCTGGCGCTGATGCTGTTCCATTCGACCTTGTCGATGTTCTCCGTCATCGGGGTGGTGATGCTGATGGGGCTGGTCACCAAGAACGCGATTTTGCTGGTTGACTTCGCGATCCGCGCGCGCGCTGACGTTATATTGCCCGACGGCAGCCACCAGCCCGGCCTGGGCCGCGAAGACGCGCTGCTGCTGGCCGCCAAGGTCCGCCTGCGCCCGATTCTCATGACCACGCTGGCCATGGTCTTCGGCATGGTGCCGCTGGCTTTTGCGCTTACCGAAGGCTCCGAGTTGCGCGCGCCGATGGGTCAGGCCGTGATTGGTGGCGTGATCACCTCGTCGCTGCTGACCTTGGTGGTGGTGCCGGTGGTTTATTGCTACATGGACGACCTGGCCAATTGGGCCCTGCGCCTGTTTGGCTTGCGCGAGGCGGTGGTGCCGGTGCCCCTAAAATCAGCCGGTTGACCCGAACCGGAGTTATTGATTGAACTACGCGATGAACCTGGAGCAGGCCCGCTTCAATATGATCGAACAGCAGATCCGGCCTTGGGACGTGCTGGACGCCCACGTGTTGCATCTGTTGTCGGTGGTCAAGCGCGAGGATTTCGTTCCGGTCGCCCACAAGGCGCTGGCCTTCGTGGACATGGAGATACCGCTGCCCGGCGGCGAGGTCATGCTGGCGCCACGCGTCGAAGCGCGTCTGTTGCAGGACCTGGCGGTGCAGAAACACGAGAAGGTGCTGGAGGTCGGTGCCGGCTCGGGATACATGGCCGCTCTTCTGGCGCACCGCGCGCAACGTGTCGTCACGCTGGAGATCAATGCGGAACTGGCCACTCTGGCACGCGCCAACCTTCAGATGGCCGGTATCCACAATGCCGAGGTGCGGCACCAGGACGGCTCGCCCGGCTTGCCGTCCGACGGTCCTTTCGACGTCATCCTGCTGAGCGGGTCGGTGGCCGAGGTGCCGCGGTCACTGTTGGCGCAGCTCAAGATTGGCGGGCGACTGGCCGCCATCGTCGGCGAAGAACCGATGATGCGCGCCACCTTTACAAACCGCTTGGGCGATACCCAATTCCGCAGCGCGCAACCATGGGACACTGTGGCACCGCGCCTGCGGAACTTCCCCGAACCATCCCGATTCAGCTTCTGACTTGCCAGCACTTCCCGCACCATGATCGCGCAAGTACGCCCCCGGGAACTTTCGGCCTGGCTGAACGAGGCGCGCTTGATTGGGGAGCCAATCGTGCTGGATGTACGTGAACCGTCCGAATTGCGGACCGCAAGTGTTACCGCCACCGACTTCACCTTGCTCACCATACCGATGGGCAGCATCCCGGCACGCCTTTCGGAACTCGACCCCACGCGACCGACTGCCTGCCTGTGCCACCACGGCGGTCGCAGCATGCAGGTCGCCTCGTTCCTGCAAGGCAGAGGATTCACGCATGTTGTCAACATCGCCGGCGGCATCCATGCGTGGTCGGATGAACTCGATCCCGGCATTGCGCGTTATTGAAACAGGACAACCATGAATTTGTTCCGCCCGCTTCCCATCGCCCTGACGCTGAGCGCCGCTTTTGCCCTGCCGGCACATGCGCAAAGCCTGTCGGATCTTTACGATTCGGCGCGCGCTTACGACGCTACTTTCCAGTCGGCCAGATCCCAGTACGAATCTATCGTTGCCAGAGCCGAGCAGTCGCGCGCCGGCCTGCTGCCCACCGTAAACCTCTCGGTTGGCGCGTCGCGCAGCGCGGCCGATGCCAACCTGAACCTGCCGGTGGCCTACGGAGCGCTGGCCGCCACGGTCAGTGCGTCCCAGCCCTTGTACCGGCCCGCGAACTGGCTGACCTACGAACAAGGCAAGAAGTCGGTCGTCAGCGCGCAGGCCCAATTGGTCTCGGCCGAGCAGGACCTGGTGTTGAAGGTCAGCCAGGCCTACTTCGATGTTTTGGCGGCGCAGGACGCCCTTACCTTTGTGATAGCCCAGAAGACCGCGGTAGCCGAGCAGCTGGCCTCGGCCAAACGCAACTTCGAGGTGGGCACCAGCACCATTACCGATACCCGTGAAGCGCAGGCCCGGTACGACCTGGTGGTGGCGCAACAAATCGCCGCCGAAAACGATCTGCGGGTCAAGAAAATAGCGCTCGACCAGCTGGTTGGCAAGGCCGATACGGTACCCACTTCACTCGCGCCGCCATTCACGCTGCCGGCGCTGCTGCCGGCCGATGTCAACGTCTGGGTCACGCAGGCCACCGACGAACATCCGGCATTGCGACAGTCCGCGCTGGCGCTCGAAGTTGCCCAACTTGAAACCCGCAAGGCCCAGGCCGCCAACCAACCCACGCTGGACCTGACCGGCAGCTATACCAGGGCGCGCAATGACGGTACCGCGAGTTCCTTCGCCAACAGCCACATCAACACGGCAACGGTAGGGTTGTCGCTGAACTGGGCGTTGTTCGCGGGTTACGCGATCCAGAACCGGGTCAGGGAAACATTGGCGCTGGAAGACAAGGCCCGCACCGACCTGGAAGCGGCGCAACGCACGGTGGCGCAAAGTACGCGTACCGCTTATTTCGGCGTGTTGTCCGGTCAGGGCCAGGTAAAAGCGCTGGAGGCGGCGGAAGCATCCAGCCAGAGCGCGCTGGACGCCAACAAGCTGGGTTACCAGGTGGGCGTCCGTATCAACATCGACGTGCTCAATGCGCAGAGCCAGTTGTTCCAGACCAAACGCGATCTGGCGCGGGCGCGTTATGACGTATTGCTGGGTGGACTCAAACTGCGTCAGGCCAACGGAACCCTCAAGCCCGAGGACCTGCAGGCTATCGACACCCTGCTGGTAAAGTAACTACGCTAGCGGCACTGCGCTCCCCGGCGCCTTCGTTCGGGTGGCACGGCAGAGTCTGAGGCCGCGCAACGCGGCCAGTGCACCACAGGAATCCAGGAACCACCCGCGCCATGCAGCCCGTCAACGTGTTGTGCATCAAGTGGGGCCGCAAGTACGGTCCCGAATACGTCAACAAACTCCACGCCATGGTGCGGCGTCACATGACGCGCCCGTTCCGTTTTGTCTGCCTGACCGACGACGCGCAAGGCATAGATCCGCGAATTGAAGTCAAGCCGATTCCGCCGGTGGGCTTCGCGGAATTCGATACCCGCCAAGCATGGACTTTCGGCCACGGCTGGCTCAAGCTGACGAGTTTTGCCAGGCCGCTGTACGACCTGAGCGGCCGCACGCTGTTCCTGGACCTGGACATCGTCATCGTCGACGACATCGATTGCTTCTTCGATGCGCCCGGCGAGTTTTGCGTGATCCGGGAGTGGGACAAGAAGGACGGCACCGGTAACACTTCGGTTTACCTCTACACCATCGGCGCCCACGCGGATGCGCTGGAGTATTTAAAGAACAATTACCCGGGTGCGTTGGGCGAAGTCCGCAACGAGCAGGAGTTCATTACCGCTTATCTCGGCCGCCAGGGCAAAGTCAGTTATTGGCCCGCGGCGTGGTGCGTCAGCTTCAAGCGCCACTGCGTGCCGCGCGGCCTGACGAATTGGGTGCGCGCGCCGACGATTCCGGCCGGGGCAAAAATTATCGCCTTCCATGGCAAACCCAATCCGCCCGACGCTATCGCGGGCGTCAGCGGCAAATGGTATCGCCGCGTTCCACCCACCCAGTGGGTTGCCGATCACTGGCGCTGAAGGTCCTACAAGCATGCTCCGCGCTTACAGCCTGCTGGCGTACTGCGCGGTTTTACCCGTGCGGGTCTACCTGTGGTGGCGCGGACGCAAGGACCCCGACTATCGGCTGCGCTGGCGCGAGCGGATGGGCTTTCAGGGCGTGCCGGTGCAGCAACAAGGCGGGGTGGTGTTGCACTGCGCATCCGTCGGCGAAGTGATAGCTGCCAGGCCCTTGATCGAACAACTGCTGGCCGAGCCACGCTGGAGCCCATTGGTCCTTACCTGCACCACCCCGACCGGCTCGCGCATGATCCGAGCGCGTTATGGCAACCGGGTCGGCCACCTGTATTTCCCGCTCGACCTGCCTGGCGCCACCGAGCGTTTTCTTGAGGTCGTGCGGCCACGCCTGGTGTTGCTGCTGGAGCGCGAGTTATGGCCCAACTTCCTGCACCAGGCGCAAGCGCTCGGAATTCCGGTTGCGCTGGTGAACGCGCGCCTGTCGGTGCGCTCAGCCGCGGGATATACACGCTGGCAGGGTTTGATGGCTCCGGCACTGGCGACGCTGCGCCTGGTCTGTGCTGAAGACGCTGCCAGCGCCGGGCGCTTCAAAACCCTGGGAGTGCCGGCGGAACGTATTCACATCACGGGCAATATCAAATCCGACATCCGTGTGGACCCCGCGTTGCGCGAAAAAATCGACGCCATCCGACTGGCGCTTGCGCTGCGCCCGGTACTTACCGCGGGCAGTACCCATCCCGGAGAAGACGAGGCCCTGATCGAAGCTTTCATGGAACATCTGAAAACCTCGCCGCGCAGCTTGCTGATCCTGGTTCCGCGCCACCCGGAACGGTTTGCGACTGTGGCGGACCTGTTAGTCAAGTCCGGTTTGCGTTTCGCCCGGCACAGCCTGACACAGGCGCCCACGGCCGACACCCAGGTGCTGCTGGGCGATACCTTGGGCGAGTTGATGGTTTGGTACGGCGTGGCCGATGCGTGTTTTGTCGGCGGCAGCCTGATTCAGCGCGGGGGCCACAACCCGCTGGAAGTGTTGTGCCTCGAGAAGCCGCTGATGGCGGGGCCGCATACGGCCAATTTCGAGTTTGTCTACGCCGCACTGCACAATGCCGGCGGCATGTTGCCGGTGCAAGACGCAAAGGCCGTATTCGAACAGTTCCACGCCATGCTGATCGACCGCGACACTGCGCTGGCGCTGGCTGCGCGCGGCCATGCTTTTTACCAGCGCATGGCCGGGGCCACCGCCAGAACCATGGCGTTATTGCAAACCTTGACGCTGCCGCCCGCACCGGACCCGCTTGCGACCCCTGCGGTTGTCCGCGACGGGCGCGCATCGGTCTGGTTCGACCCGCGATGTTTCGATGACGCGGGCACGCGGCTGTTCGATCCGGCATGGTGGGGTCAACAAGGCGAATCGGGCAGCGCGGGCGCGGGGCGCGGACGTATCCACTGGGTGGCGGACCGGCAGCGCGCCTATGTGCTGCGCCATTACTACCGCGGCGGCCTGATGGCCCGGTTGAGCCGCGACCTGTTTTTGGCGCAGCCGGTTGAACGGACGCGCGCCATGCGCGAGTTCTCGCTGCTCGCGCAACTGCGCACCAAAGGTTTGCCGGTGCCGCGGGCCTGCGCCGCCTGCCATACGCCCTACGGCATCTGGTACCGCGCCGACATTTTGGTGGAGCGAATCCCGGATGCGACCGACGTGGCCCGGATGCTGCACACGCAACGCGCCGTCACCACCGAAGAGTGGCGCGCCCTCGGGCACGCAGTACGCGAACTGCACGACGCGCAGGTCTGCCACGCCGATCTGAACTGCCACAACCTAATGCTCGACAGCCGCGGCAAGGCCTGGGTCGTGGACTTCGACAAATGCGAAGTTCGCGTGGGTGAAGAATGGAAACAGGAGAATCTGGCCCGCCTGCTGCGCTCCTTGCGCAAGGAGTGGCGGCTTGACCCGGGGTTCCGGTGGAATGCCGATGACTGGCGGTATTTTCTGAACGGCTACCAGTCCGGGTTCGCGCTGAACACCGCCTGAGCTTCCCATCCGTGAAAGAGGCGATGCAACTGCGTGTCTACAGCTGCGGCTACAACACACGCGCGATCATGCGGGACATCCGGCGCAACCCTTGCGCGGCGTACTCTCACGTTACACCGTGGATGGAGTCGGAAACCCGCCCGGCGGCTTTCTCCAGACGGTCCCGCGCCTGTAGTGGATCGATGTCGGCGAGCAGGCAAACCAGCGCCACTTTTACCTGACCGCCGGACTGCCGCAGCAGGCTCGCTGCCCGATCCGCATCGGCGCCGGTGATCTGCGTGAGGATGGAAATTGCCCTGGCCGCGAGTTTTTCGTTCGACACTTTGACATCCACCATCCAGTGCCCGTAGACCTTGCCCAGCTTCACCATGGAGCAGGTAGACAACATATTGAGTACCATTTTCTGCGCGGTGCCGGCCTTCATGCGGGTGGAGCCGGTGAGAACTTCCGGTCCGACCATAGGCGTAATGCAAAGATCGACGGCCGCGCTCAGCGGCGATCCGGATGTGCAGCAAACCCCCAGGGTGGCGGCCCCTACGGAGCGCGCATGCCCCACCGCGCCGATGACATAAGGCGTGACACCACTTGCTGCAAGGCCTACCACGATGTCGTGTGGATTCAAAGCCAGCGCCGCAACATCCAGGGCGCCCTGGCGGGCATCGTCTTCCGCGCCTTCGACCGGGCTCAGCACGGCACGGCTGCCGCCGGCGATCACACCGATGACGCGCCCCTCTTCCAGCCCAAACGTCGGCTGGCACTCCGAGGCGTCCAACACCCCGAGCCGTCCGCTGGTCCCGGCGCCTACATAAATCAGGCGTCCGCCGCGCGACAGACGGTCCGCCACCAGATCGACCGCGCGCGCGATATTCGCAGCCTCCCTGGCGACCGCATCCACCACATGGCGATCCTCCGCGTTGATCAGCGAAACCATTTCCAGCGCCGTCATCCGGTCCAGATGGCGGCTGGCGGGATTGGTTTGTTCGGTTTCAAGTTGCGCGAATTTCATGGCTTGCCTGCGATGTCTGGTGGCGGGTTCAGGAGAAGCCATCAAGGCGCATAAACGGCGCCCAGCAGACAGCGCCGCGAGGCTCCGGTCACGTGCGGCTCGCTGGATGGCAATCCATTAAAAGTTCTCAGGGCGAAGGTCGCGAAGGCCATCGCCTCCATGGCCTGGGCGGGGATACCGTACCGGTCCGTGCTGGAAACCTCCCACCCGACAACCGCCTGGGCGAGCCGGCCCATGAAGAATTCATTTTGTGCGCCCCCGCCACACACCAGCAATTGGCCCGAACCGGACGAACTGCATTGCCGGACGGCATCCGCGACGCTGGTGACGGAAAGCTCCAGCAGTGTGCGTTGCACATCGGCCGGAGCGGCCTGCGCACTGGCGCTGCGGCCGATGGCGCGCTGCACCCAGGGCAGGTTGAACAGCTCACGCCCCGTGCTTTTTGGGTGTTTTGCGGCGAAGTAGGGTTCGCGCAACATCTCCTGCAGCAACGGCACGATGACGACGCCGCTGCGGGCCCATATTCCCCCTTTGTCGTAACGTTCACCGCGGCAATGCTGGATCCAGGCATCCATCAGGACGTTGGCGGGTCCCACGTCGAATCCAAAGGTATCCAGGCCGGGCACCAGCGCCGTAACGTTGGCGATTCCCCCGCTGTTGAGCACCACGCGGACCTGGTCGGGCACGCGCAAGGCCAGGTGATGGAAGCCCGGCGCCAATGGCGCACCCTGCCCTCCCAGGGCCATGTCCCGGCGGCGGAAGTCCGCCACCACCGGAATGCCCAGTGCGACCGCCATGGTATTGGGGTCGCCGATCTGCATCGTGAACCGCTCGTCGCCGACCGGCTGGTGGTGCACGGTCTGGCCGTGGGCACCCACCACCGTGATATCCGGATTCCGGTATCCGGCCTTGCGGATCGCGGCCTCGATGGTGCGCAGGTAAGCCCGAGCTACAAGAATATCCAGCCGGCCCAGTTCTTCGAGGCCAATGGCTACGCCCGCGCACAGTTTTTCCAGCGCGGACCGAAGCCCCGACTCGTAGGGCAGGTACTCATGGGCCAACAAGCGCGGCAAAAGTCCACCCTCCCGCGCTTGCGGGCGATGCAATGCAAAGACTGCCGCATCAACACCATCCAGGCTGGTGCCGGACATGGCACCCACACACACATTCATGTCTTCGGATTGGCTGATTTCGCTCATATTGTTTGTGTCACTTTGTTGAGGTTTCTGGGCGCATCCGGATCCATCTGCCGGGATTGCGCCAGCCCGGCTGCCAACACATAAAACGCCTGCACCGCGCACAGCGGATCCAGGGTCGGGTCGTCGGTTACGGGATAAGCATAGTCCGCGCCCGGCGTTCCCGCGGGTGCCATCAGCAGTACGTCGGCGCCCATGCCGCGCAGACGCAGCGACAGCGCAAGCAGCCCCTGCAGGGAGGGCCCGCGGTCCGCCACCACGATCAGCGGGTAACCGGGGAGCACCAGCGCCAGCGGTCCATGCTGGATCTCCGCGCTGCTGAATGCCTCGGCCTGGATCGCGCAAGTCTCCTTGAGCTTAAGCGCCATCTCGCTGGCCGCGCTCGCCATGCCGCCGCGACCCACCACCATGATGCGCGAACATCCTGCAAGACGGTCCACCGCCTGGCCCCAGTCCATATGCGCCGCCTGCTGCAGGCGCTGGGGCAACTGGCCCAGGGCATGCAGCAGCCGCGCGTCTTTGGTCCAAAGCGCGATCCAGCGCGCGCACAAGGCAAGCGTGGCCAGAAAAGTCTTGGTGGCGGCAACGCTTTTTTCCTCACCCGCCTTGATTCCAAGCGTCAAGGCAGCGACTTTTGCAAGCGGTGAGGCTTCGTCGTTCACCATGGCAACCGTCGTTGCGCCCAGAACGCGCAGGCGTTCCAGCGTCAGCACCAAGTCGGGACTGCGCCCCGACTGCGACACGGCAATCGCCAACCACCGGTGAACCGCGAGATTGGCGCCATACAGCGTCACCACCGAGGGTGGCAAAGAGCAGGCCACCAAACCCGTCCGGACCATGATCAGGTGGGCGAGGTAAGCCGCGGCATGGTCCGAGCTGCCCCTTGCCAGGGTGATGACCGCGCGCGGAGGACCGCGCTCCATTACCTCGCACAGCGCAGTCAGTTGCGCAGCCGCCGAAGTAGCTTGCCGCGCTACCACGTCGGGGGCGCTCCTGGCCTCAAGCAGCATCCGCGATGTCAACTTGCACTCCCTTCGCGAAAACTGCTGTTACACGCAGCTCCTGGTCGAGCACCACCAGGTCGGCCCATGCGCCGCGCTGCAGCCGTCCGCGATCCTCCAGGCCCAGATAATCAGCCGGGCCGGTCGAAACCATCCTTACCGCGCGCGTCAACGTGAGCCCGGTCTTGACCAGGTTTGCGAGCGCCACGTCCATCGTTAGTGCACTGCCGGCCAGCGTCCCATCGGCCAGCCGGACCCCGCCCGCGCATTTGTGGACCCACTGCCGTCCCAACCGGTATTCGCCATCCACCATTCCGGATGCGGCCGTGCCATCGGTTACCGCATAAAGCCCCGGTATGGCTCGGGCCGCCGCGCGCAAGACACCCGGATGCACATGCAATAAGTCTGGAATTATCTCGGCGAACTCGGCGTGGGCCAATGCCGCGGCCACCACACCAGGCTCCCTGTGGTGCATGCCGGACATGGCATTGAATAAATGGGTAAAACCGGTGCTGCCTGCCAGCATCGCGGCGCGCGCCGTGTCGTAGTCCGCCGCGGAGTGCCCGATCTGCACCCGTATGCCCCGGGCCACGAGATCGCCGATCAGTTGCATGTTCGGGTCCAGCTCCGGCGCCAGCGTCACCACCCGCAAAGGGGCGATGCTGCACCAGCGGTCTATCAATTCATGGCTTGCCCGCGTCACGAAATCAGGCTGCGCACCCAGGCGTTCCCGATTCAAAAAAGGGCCTTCCAGATGCACCCCGAGCACCGTCGCCGCCCCCGGTTTTGCGGCGACCATCGCATCCGCCACGGCCTGCAATGCCACCTCGATCTCCGGCACTGGAGCCGTCATGGTGGTCGCCAGCAATGCAGTCGTTCCATGTCGCGCATGTATCTTCGCGAGACAGTCGATGGCGTCGCCACCCTGCATCACGTCGCGGCCCGCTCCGCCATGGACATGCAGGTCGATAAAACCGGGAACGACCAGGTTTCCTTCCGACCGGCATGGCTCGGGGGTTGCATTCGTAGCCGCTTGCGCCGCACGGACCGATGCGATGCGCTGGTCGAAATCAAGCGTTCCGGTTATCCATCCTTGCGGCGTGAATATCTGGCCCGACACCGAGTTGACGCGTGGCGCCGTCATTGCACGGACCTCGTCAACTCCGCGACGAACTCGTAGTAGTCCGGCCGGCAATAGGAATGCGTGAGTTCGATGATCTGGTTGTCCCGGCCATATCCGACGCGCGTGATGAACAACACGGCTGTGTTGGGGGCAATGGATAAAAGGTGCGCCTGCTCGGCGGTGGCGTTGGTCGCGCTCATGCGCTGCAAGGCCCGCACCACCGGAATGCCTTGCTTGTCCAGATACTCGTACAGGGAAGACTCGATGCGCAGCGGGTCGTCCAGATATCGCGTCGGCACGCGGCAAAGCTCGATCGCCATCACGGTGCCGTCGGCGGTGCGCAAACGCTTAAGGCGCGACACCGATGCGCCGCTGCCCAATCCCATGGCCATTATTTCTTCCGGGCTCGCGTGCGCGGTTTTACGTTCCAGCCAGATAGAGCCGGCCGATATACCCCTGAGCTTGAGTTCTTCGCTGAAACCGGACAGGCGCGACAGGGGTTGCTGCAGGCGTGGCACGACATAGGTCCCGGAGCCGTGGCGGCGCACCACCAGTCCCCACTCGGTGACCTGCTGAATGGCTTTGCGCGCGGTGACGCGTGAGATCGACAGCGCCACCACCAGTTGTCGTTCAGACGGCAGGCCTTGCGCGGCCGTCCAGCGGCCGGACTCGATATGCGCGCGCACCTTGCGTGCGACCTGCATGTACAGGGGCGTGGGGTCCTGGCTGTCCGGGCGCAACAGATCCATCTCACCGGCGCTGGCGTTGTTCGCCATCAGAGTACTCCCCGAAGACGCGGGTCCAGCTGATCCCGCAAGCCGTCGCCCAATAGATTGAAGGCCAGCGACACCAGCAAAATCGCGGCACCCGAAAAGATGCAGGCCCACGGCGCAAGTGACAGATAGTCCCGTCCCTCGGCCAGCATGCGCCCCAATGACGGGGTGGGCGGCTGCGCTCCCACACCCAGAAAGGAGAGGCTGGCCTCGACCAGGATGGCCATCGACAGGGACAGACTGACCTGCACCAGGATGACGCTGCTCAGGTTCGGCAGGATATGGCGAATAACGATGCGCCAGTGACTTGCGCCGACCGAACGGGCCGCCATGACATAGTCGGACTTCGCGATCACCAGGGTCGGGCCGCGCAGCAGACGCGCGAATATCGGCGCATAAACGATGCCGATCGCAATCGCGGTCGAACCGGCCGTCGGGCCCAGAATCGCGATTACGCCGATCGCCAGCAGCAGCACCGGAAACGCGAACATCACGTCGGCCAGACGCATCACGATGCGGTCCATCCAGCCGCCCAGATAACCGCCCCAGACTCCTGCCGTGCCTCCGATCAGCAAGGCTCCCGCGACCGCGGCGCCGGAGATTCCAAGCGACAGCCGGTAGCCATGCAGGATGCGCGACAACACGTCGCGGCCAAACTTGTCGGTGCCCAGCAGGTGCGACGACGAGACCCCCTGCAGGCGGTCCGCGATCGACTGGAACAACGGATCGTAGGGAGCGATAGTCGACGCAAACAGCGCCACCGCGATCTGCAGGCACGCCAGCACCGACGCGATGACCAACACCGGGTTGCGTCTGGCTATTTGCCGGTAGTTCATCACAGCGCGACCCGCCGGTCGATCACCACGTAGAGGATGTCGATCACCGCGTTGATGGCAACAAAACCAACCGTCACGACCAGAATCGCCGCCTGAATCAACGGGTAATTCCGGTCCGCGATGGCGCCCACGATCAGGCGCCCCAAGCCCGGAATGGCAAACACCTGCTCAACCACGATGGCACCGCCAAACAGGTAACCGGTGGTTATGCCCAGCGCGGTGACGAACGGGATCAGCGAATTCAACAGCGCGTGTTTGAACACCACGCTGCCTTCTCCCAGGCCCTTGGCCCGCGCGGTGCGCACGTAGTCCTGCGACAACGCGTCCAGCATCGCCGAGCGGATGATTCTGGCGAGTGACGAAAGCGCCGGCAAAGCGGTTGCGATGGTCGGCAACAGCATGCGTTGCAAGTGCTTGAGCGGGTCCTCGCTCCATGAGGGGATGGTGCCGATGGTGGGCCAGGCCGGCAGCCACAGCGCGGCCAGATAGATCAGCAGGGCACCGAGCCAGAACGAGGGCATGGTGACGCCCGATACCGTCACGACCCGCATCGCCAGGTCCAGGCGCGACCCGCGCATATAGGCCATTGCCGCACCCAGTGGAATCGCCAGTGCTACCGCAACCGCCAGCGACAGGAAGGTGAGCTCCAGCGTGATGCCGATGCGGTCGCCGATCTCGCCGAGCACCGGCTTGCCGGTCCACAGGCTGTTGCCAAAGTCGCCGCGCACTACGTCGCCCAGCCAGCGTACGTATTGATCGGGCATGGAGCGGTTCAAGCCCAGCTTGGCGCGCAACTCGGACACCTGTTGCTCGGTAGCCTCGCCGTTGCTGCTGAGCATGATCTCGACCGCGTCGCCTGGAATCAGCCGGATCATCAGGAACACGATGATCGAAGCGCCGACCAGCACGACCGCAAAGTCGAACAGCCGGCGCATGATGACGGATGAAGTGTTTCTCATCGATTCGCGCCGTCCCGCCACGCCATCCGCCGCAGTCCCGGTAACACTACTTGGAAAGCGTGGTCTCCTTGAGGTAGGTCAAGCCGCGCGTGCCGAGTGTTGTATAGCCCTTGACCTCGCCGCGCATGGCGGTCACCAGTTCACCGCTGGCGATAAACGCCACCGGGCCGCCGCAGGCAATATCCTTCTGGATCTGGGTGTAAATCTTCTTGCGTTCGGCCGGAGCCGTGATCGTCCTTGCCTTGTCAAGCGCTTCGTCCAGCGCCGGGTTGGCGTACTTGAATACGTTGGCCGAACCACCCGAGCGGAACGCACGGTAAAAATAATCGTCGGGGTCGATGCCGCCGGCGTTGAGCGAAATGAAGGCCGAGAAATTGGAGGCGCGCCAGTCGGCCACGAACTTGCCGATTTCCTGCACGTTGAGCGTGACCTTGAACCCGGCTTTTTCAAGCTGCGCCTGCACCACCTGGGCGGTATCCGTGGTGACCTGCTGGGGCAATACGTTGATGGTGATGGGTAGTGGCATGGCGACACCGGCCTGCTTGAGCAGCTCCCGGGCTTTGTCGGCGCTGTGCTGGTAACACGCGAACTCGCTCCTGCCCACGGCCCATTGGCTCAGTGCCGCCGGCACCGGTGTGGCCACCACCGCACGCCCTACATACACCGCCTTGACGATTTCGTCGCGGTCCAGCGCGTAGTTCAATGCCTGTCTGACCTTCTCGTTGTCGAACGGCGGCTTGCTGGTGTTCATGCCGACCAGCGAGTAGCTGAGGTCGGCCGTACGCAGCATGCTGACGCCGGGTTTGGATTGCAGCGACAGCGCGCTGATGGAATCCACCACCGGCAGGAACTGGTAGGTTCCGCCGGCCACACCGGCCTCACGCGTGGAAGACTCGGGCACGATGTTGAACTTGAGCCCGGCCAGCTTGGGCAAGCCCGCCTCGTGGTAACCGGGGAACTTGGTCAGTGACACATACGCGTCGGTGACCCAGCGATCGAACATGAACGGGCCGGTTCCAACCGGCGCGCGCTGGAAGTCTCCACCTTTTGCGATCAGGTCCGCCGGCAGGATGGCGACGGAAGACAACTGGCCCAGAAACGGCGCCGAAGGCTCTTCAAGTGCAAAGACCACATCTCCGCCATCGGCCGTGACCGACTTGACCATATTGAAACGCGTCGCGTAGGGCGACGATGTCTTCGGGTCGAGCACGCGTTTGTAGGAAGCCACCACGTCGTCGGCCGTCATCTCCTTGCCGTTATGAAACTTGACTCCTCGCTTGAGTTTGAAGCGGTAAGTCTTGCCATCCGCCGAGACCGTCCAGGAAGTCGCCAGCAGCGGTGCCGGCACCAGGGATCGGTCGATAAACGTCAGCCCCTCGTAGATGTTGCCGGTGATCATGGTGGAGCTGAACGCGGGAACGATATGCGGGTCCAGCCCGGCCGGCGAGGTGTCGGTGGCTATCTCCAGAGTTTGTGCCGAAACCACCGTTGCCACCATGCCGGCCCCGATGATGGCGGCGCGCATCAAGCCCTTTGCATGGCGAAACAGGTCCGGTGCCAAGTGCGTGTACCCGGTCGGGCAAGAGGTGTTTTTTCGACGGTTCATGGCGGAGCCTCTCAGGAAAAAATGCGGATTACAGAAAGTGATCTTATAATGGTATCACTACAAGAAGGTTTAGTTTAGGTATTTTCCCTAAAACAGAGCTATCTTCAATACCAGTAAAATGCCAGTTTTGTCAATCCCTTTTTGCTTGCGCCCATGACCGAACCATGCCTAGGAGCCTGTCGGGCTTGGGACGTCGATCAGCGAAAATTGGCCCCAGCGAGGACAGTTTTTGCCGGATTTGCAGGCCCATAGCCCCGCTATGGGACAAAAAGACGGTGAAAAATGGACCGCTGCGGCCGATTTGCAGCCGACGTTTCCCAAGTCCGACAGGCTCCTGGCTAGCCCGGTGCTCGATGTAGCCGGGATGAGCTTGGCATTGGGTACGCCAGATGGTTTTCACGAGGTTCTGCACGCGATCGATCTGCGGGTCGAGGCCGGACAAACCGTGGGACTGGTGGGCGAGTCGGGATGCGGCAAAAGTGTCACCGCGCTGGCCATCATGCGGCTGCTGCCGAATGCACGCTACCTGCAAGGGTCGATGCGCCTGGATGGCCAGCAGTTGCTGGGCCTGTCGGAAAAACAGATGCGGCGTTTGCGCGGCAACCGCATGGCCATGATCTTCCAGGAACCCATGACCAGCCTGAACCCGTTGATGTCGGTTGGCAGCCAGATTGCGGAAGCCGTCAAACTGCACCGGGGCCTGGACTCCCGCGCCGCGCTGGCGCAAGCCACGAAACTGCTCGACACCGTAGGGATCCCCGGCGCTGCACGCCGAACCCACGCGCGCCCGCACGAGCTATCGGGCGGTCAACGGCAACGCGTGATGATCGCCATGGCGCTTGCCTGCAAGCCGCGCCTGCTGATGGCCGACGAGCCGACAACCGCGCTGGACGTCACCGTGCAGGCGCAGATTTTGGACTTGCTGGACGCTCTGAAGCGGGAGATGGGCATGGCGCTGCTGCTGATCACCCACGACCTGGCCATCGTGTCCAACTACTGCGACGCGGTGTCGGTGATGTATGCCGGCAGGATCGTCGAGTCGCGGCCGGTGGACGCGCTGTTCGATGGTCCGGCGCATCCGTATACCGAGGCGCTGCTGAAGACATCACCGTCCGAACATGCCCCCGGCAGCATGCTTCCGACCATCCAGGGTTCCGTTCCAGCCCTGGGCAAACGCGGTGCAGGATGCCTGTTTGCGCCCCGCTGCGCGTATGCGCGGGCCAACTGCCACCAACTGGCTCCGGAACCCACTGCGGTCGCGGGCGAGGCCGGGCTGGCCACGGTGGCCTGCTGGTACCCGCGGCACCAGGCTCGAAACACATAGCGGCGCCACCATGCATCAAGACGCCCTGCTTCTGGTCAAGGGCCTGACACGGCAATACCCCCTGCCCAACGGCCGCCGGTTTCTGGCGCTCGACGACGTCAGCCTGGAAGTGCAACCCGGCGAAACACTCGGCATCGTTGGTGAATCGGGGTGCGGAAAGTCCACGCTGGGGCGGCTGCTGATGGGCCTGGATACGCCGACCGCGGGGACGGTGTCGTTCCAGGGCAGTGAATGGGTCTCGCCGACCCGGTCCGTGCCGCGCAAAGCACGCACCGCCATGCAGATGGTTTTTCAGGACCCCTTCTCGTCGCTGAACCCGCGTCACAAGGTCGGCGAGATCGTGCGGGAACCACTGGATATCCACCGGGTGGGTGCCAAGTCCGAAAGGCAGGAGGCGGTCGGCCTGCTGATGGAGTCGGTGGGACTATCCAGGGCCGACGCCACGAAGTATCCGCACGAGTTCTCCGGAGGACAGCGCCAGCGCATCGCCATCGCCCGCGCGTTGGCGCTCAAGCCTTCGCTGCTGGTCGCCGACGAACCGGTGTCGGCGCTGGATGTGTCGATCCAGTCCCAGATCTTGAACTTGCTGATGGAGATTCGCCAGCGTTCCGGCATGGCGATGGTCTTTATCTCGCACGATCTTTCGGTGGTGCGCCACCTGTGCAAACGCGTGGCGGTGATGTACTTCGGCAAAATAGTCGAGACCGCGCCAACCGAACAACTGTTTGCGTCTCCGGCTCATCCGTACACGCGCACTTTGCTGGCCGCGTTGCCCAGGCGCCGGAGTCGTACGCGAGGCGTTCACGAGGGTGCGTCAGCCGCAATCGCGGAACTGCCCGACCCCGCCAACCCGCCCGGCGGCTGCGCCTTTGCGCCACGCTGCAAGCATAAAGTTGCGATCTGCGAAGCGGTCGCGCCGGTACTGGGAAAAAGCAGCGGTAGCGATTCGACGAGTGACTGCATGGTCGCTTGCCATTTGTATCCCAAGCTTGCGTGAGTTCTGGAAACCGCTTGGAAGCACTCAAACGCGACCGCAAAGGCCAACACAGCGTTCGCATCAATGACCAATGGCGAATTTGCTTTCGGTTCGATCAGAGCGATGCGTGGGACGTTGAAATTGTCGATTACCACTGAAGGGAAAAGTCATGGAAACCATCATCAATGGCATGCGGCCAATCCACCCTGGCGAAGTGTTGCGCGAGGAATTTCTGATCCCGTTTGGATTGACTGCGAATGCCTTGGCCATTGCCTTGCAGGTGCCGGGACCGCGCATCAACGATGTGGTCCGCGAACGGCGTGCCGTCACGGTCGACACGGCCTTGCGCCTGGCCCAGTATTTCGGCAGCAGCGCCGAGTTCTGGCTGGGCTTGCAGACCGACTACGACATGGCACTGGCGCGTGCATCGATGGGTAATGTGTTGTCGCGCATAGTTCGCCGTGAGGTGAGTGGCGCCGCGTGAGGCTTGTTCACGGCTCCAAGTAATACCTGATCGTGATCGGCCCATGGTCGGAGAATAGCAATACTCGGCTGTGCTATGGCGTCCGCGTGGTCACGGCGCCCGTGCGCATACAGGACCTGCCGGAGGTACCGGGCCGTACACGAGGCCCTATCGATGGTGCGTCACAGCAATCGCCGAACTGCCCGACCCCGCCAACCCGCCCGGCGGCTGCGCCTTTGCGCCACGCTGCAAGCATAAAGTTGCGATCTGCGAAGCGGTCGCGCCGGTACTGGGAAAAAGCAGCGCTGACGATTCGGCGAGTTACTGCATGGTCGCTTGCCATTTGTATCCCAAGCTTGCGTGAGTTCCGGGTAACACGATCCTGGAGGCAGGCGCATCATGGGCTACGATGATGCGCACCCCGTCAAGTGGACGTCGGGTGAGTTTGAAGAAAGAACGATGAATGCAACTGTCATGAGTTTTCGCGGCCTCATCGATGAAATGAAGACCGTTGCTGCCGGCGGGAAAAAACCGATTATCCGTTCGGGGAAGAGCAGCTACGAGAGCAAGGCGGCGCATGCTTTCGCGATGAAGCTGGCTAAAAAGAAAGGCTCGACCATGCCATCTGCCAAGGCAACTGCAGCCAAGACAGAACTGGACATTGCGGCCTTGGCGGGCGTCACGCGCCTTATGTCCAGGGAGAACCAGATTCTGTTGCAACTTATCGCGGCAGGCGGAGTTTTGTCCATATCCGATCTGGCCGAAAAATCGCACAGAGCCGAAACCAACCTCAGCCGTACCGTGAAAAAGTTCGAGCGCATCGGGGTGCTCAAGCTTGTACCGGGCGTTGGAAAAGCCAAGGTGCCAATGCTTGCCATGAAATCATTCCAGGTCAATGTGAACGTGAGGACCGGAAAGTTTTCGGTGCTCTCCGCCGAGCAGAGCGTCTAATTGCCCCGCAATGCAGCCCGCCGGTGAATAGGGCGCGGTAAGCCATCTCGGCTTCACGCACAGTACAGTCATCTCCGAGTGCCAACTGCGGCAGTAAAGCTGCAAGGCCCGAACGCAAATTCCACCACAGCAGACTCAATGCGCGCTGGCCCCAATCTTCGCGTCGGGTTTTACCCGGCGCAACAAGTCCAGCATCTCGGCCTGGATGCGATGCAGCGCGGCATCGGTATGGCCTTCGAAGCGCAACACCAGCACCGGCGTGGTGTTGGACGAACGCATCAGGCCGAAGCC